>DASSUY010000292.1:0-3278 GCA_035706525.1 Steroidobacteraceae bacterium | reverse complement strand
CATCGCCCACGGCCAGCGTCGCCGAGGTGAAGATCCACGCACCGCCCTGCGCCCGCATCAGTTCGCCGAGCCGCGTCGCGACCTCGAACGGGGTGAATGCGAGCGTGAACCCGCCCTTGCCGGTTTCCGTCCAGCGGGCCCCGTCGTCGCTGCCGGCGTCGGTGATCGCGACCAGGGCCTCGCCGAGCTTCGTGGCTCGACGGACGGCCTGGCGGATGCCGGGATCGTCGGCCTCGGCCGCCGGCAGCTCCTCCGCCGCGCGCAGGAGCGACTCGCGCACGCGCTCGAGCGCGCCGAGGAAGTCCTCGGGCAGCGCGGCCCAGTCGGTGCGCCCCGCCGGGCCGCCGAGCGCCGCCGCCGCTTCGCCGAGCGCCGACTCGAGCGCGCCGAGGCGCTGCCGCGCGGCGGTGTCCGCGAGCCCGAGGCGCGAGAGTTCCGCGAGCGCGTCCCGCGCGAAAAGCACGGCCTGGCGCGAGGAGAACTCGCGCCCGAAGAATTGCGCGGCGATCTCGGGGACCTGGTGCGCCTCGTCGAGGATGACCGCCTCGGTCCCGGGCAGGAGTTCGCCGAAGCCGTCCTCTTTCAATGCGAGGTCGGCGAGCAGGAGGTGGTGGTTCACCACGACGATGTCGGCCGCCTGGGCCTCGCGGCGCGCGGCGACGACGTGGCAGCGCGCGTAGGCCGGGCAGCCGGTGCCCAGGCAGTTCTCGCGCGTCGACGTCACGGCGAGGCGAGCCGGGTCGGAGTCCCTGAGGCTCTTCACCTCGGACAGGTCGCCGGTCCTCGTGGCGCGGGACCAGCGGCGGATGCGCGCGATCGACTTTTCCGAAGGCGCCTTTATCCCGGGCAGGTCGGGCTGCGACTCCGCGAGCTCGAGGCGGTGCAGGCAGAGGTAGTTGGCGCGGCCCTTCAGCAGCGCGATGCGCGCCGGGCGGCCCAGGGCGGCCGCGACCGTCGGCAGGTCGCGGTTGAACAGCTGGTCCTGGAGCGTCCGCGTGCCGGTCGAGATAATGACCTGCTTGCCGGAGAGCAGCGCGGGCACGAGGTAGGCATAGGTCTTGCCGGTGCCGGTGCCCGCCTCGATCGCGAGCAGCCCGCGCGAGGCCAGCGCCTCGCCGACCCAGTCCGCCATGTGCTGCTGCTCACGGCGCGACTCGAAGCCGTCGATGACGCGGGCGAGCGGGCCCTCCGGGCCGAGCAGGCGTCCGTAGTCGCCGCGCCCGCTCACGAGCCTCGCGCGCGCGCGATATACGCGTCGACCTGCTTGGCGAGCACGGGCAAGGTGACGCCGCCCTGCCCGAGCACGGCATCGTGGAATGCGCGCACGTCGAACCGCTCGCCGAGCGCGGCCTCCGCCTTGCGGCGCAGGGCCTTTATCTCGAGCTCGCCGGTCTTGTACGCGAGCGCCTGGCCGGGCCAGGCGATGTAGCGGTCGATCTCCGTGCGGATCTCGTGCTCGGAGAGCGCGGTGTTTTCCGTCATGAAGCCGAGCGCCTGCTGGCGCGTCCAGCCGAACGCGTGCATGCCCGTGTCGACGACGAGCCGGCAGGCGCGCCACATCTCGTACGTCAGGCGGCCGAAGCGCTCGTAGGGCGTGTGGTAGACGCCCATCTCGACGCCGAGGTACTCCGAATAGAGCCCCCAGCCCTCGCCGAAGGCGTGCGGGTAGAAATTCCGGCGGAACAGCGGGACGTTCTCGAGTTCGCGCGAGAGCGAGCCCTGCGTGTGGTGGCCCGGGGCCGCCTCGTGCAGCGTCAGTGCAGGCAGCACGTAGAGCGGGCGGTTCTGCAGCGCATAGGTGTTGACCCAGTATTCTCCCGCGGCGCCGGCCGGCCCCGGGTTGTAGCGCCCGCCCGTGTAGTTCGGCGCGAGCGCCACCGGCACGGGCTTCACGGTGTAGGGTGCGCGCGGGATCCTGCCGAAGAAGTCGGGCATGCGGCCGTCGATCTCGCGCGTGATCCACGCGGCGTGCCACAGGAGCTGCTCCGGCGTCTTCGCGTAGAACTGCGGGTCGGTCCGGAGGAACTTCAGGAAGTCAGCGAAGCTCCCCTGGAAGCCGACCTCCTTGACGATGGCTTCCATTTCGCCGCGGATGCGCTTGACCTCGGCGAGCCCGGTCTCGTGCGTCGCCTTCGCCGTCGCGCCCGGAAGCGTCGTGTAGTAGCGCACGAGGTCGGCGTAGTAGGCCTCGCCGTCCGGCAGCGCGCTCGCGCCGATCGTCTTGCGCGCCGCGGGCGTGTATTCCTTCGTGAAGAATTCCTGGAACGCCGCATAGGCCGGTATCACGTCGTCGCGGATCGCCGCACGACCCGCCTCGGCGAGCCGGGCGCGGTCGGCTTCCGGGACGGTCGCCGGGAAGTCCGCGAACGGCTGCCAGAAGGGTGAGTCCTCCGGCCGGGCGTACTGGGCGCCCGCGATCACGCTCGCGATCCCGGGCAGGATCTCCGCCGGCAGCGTGAAGCCTTCGGCCATGCCCTGCCGCATGTTGGCGACGTTCTCGCGGAAATAGCGCGGGACGTCGCGGAGGCGCTTGACGTAGTTCTCGTAGTCCTTCGTCGTGCGGGGCGACTGCAGGTCGTGCAGCTGCAGGAGGTCCGCGTAGAAGCCCGAGTCGCTGTTGAGCGGTGCGCGCCAGTCGCGGTATTTCGCGAGCGCGACGCGCTGCGAGACCATGAAGTCGAAGAGGTCGTAGCTGACCGCGTCGAACGGAGTCAGCGCCGACCGGTCGATCCGGTGCAGGCGCTCGAGGAAGCCGCGGTCCGCGGCACGCCGCCGCGCCTGGTCGGCCGGCGTCACCGCGGGCAGCCGGTCGTCGTAGTCGTGGACGCCCTCGTACGTCGCCGAGAGCGGGTCTTCCCGCCACACGAACGCGCGCTCGTCCGCGAACAGGCGATCGAGCGCGGACTTGGCGTCCTCTCCCGTCGCCAACTGCGAAGCGAGGAGAGCGATCGTGACCATCGCCGCCGCCGTCAGATGCCGCATCGTGAACTTCCTCACATCCCGTCGGACTGGCGGCAGTCTCCGCGCAACCTCGTGGAATATCAACAGGTTCCGACGCGATTTAAGGTCACAAAGACCCCAATTTCCGGGACCCGCCTGCTACTATTCCGGGTCCCACGCGACGAGGACATGATGGCTACAGCTCCCGACCGATCGGCGGCGCCCCCCCACGCACCCGAAGCACTCCGGCACTGGATCCTCGAGGTGGCCGCGCGGACCCGGCCGGACCAGGTTCACTGGTGCGACGGCTCCGAGGCCGAATACCGCATGCTGATCCG
>DASSUY010000291.1:0-2128 GCA_035706525.1 Steroidobacteraceae bacterium | reverse complement strand
CGAGGATTTCGCTCGCCGAGTGGTTTTCCATGACGATGAGGAACACGTGATCGAGCTCCGGAATCGCCCGGTGCGAGCGGCCGTCGTCGGCGAGGGCCGGCGCGGCGAGCGCGGCCGAGAGGCAGAGCGCCAGGCTGGTCTTCTTCAGCATCGAAACTCCCTTGAAGGTAAATGGAAGGACTGCGCGCCCAAGCTAGTGGCCGCGTGTTGCGCCTTCGTGTCCGATTCCTGAAAGCGGGCGAAGGTTTCCGTCATCGCGCGGCAACAAGCGGGCCTTAGCGTGGCGCTCCCGATTCATGAGCGCGCATGATCAGTCCCCGCGACTGATGAACAATCTTCGTTGAAGCCGGCGCGAGGGCGCCGTAGCTTGACCGGCGGAGGTTCGTTTCGACTTTCTACGAGGGGAGGTCAAGATGACGAAGCATCGGGTCGCCTTCAAGGCAGGTCTCGCGTTCGCGTTCGTCGCCGCCGCGGCGTTGGCTCCTTTCGGCGGCGCTGTCCTTGCCGGGCACGACGATTACGGCCATGACCACCATGGCCGGGACCGCAGCTGGGTCGGCACCTTCGCCACCAGCCCGCAGTTCGTGCGCTCTACCCAGACGGCGCTGCTATTTCCGGCCCAGACCACGATCCGGCAGATCGTGCATACCAGCATCGGAGGCGCCGCTGTCCGGGTGCGGCTGAGCAACGAGTTCGGCACGGGGCCGCTGATGGTGGGCGCCGCGGCGGTGGCGCTGCGCGGCAGCGGCAGCGGCACGGTGCCCCATACAAACTACCCGCTGACCTTCGGCGGCAAGACCTCGATCATGCTCGCGCCGGGCGCGCCCGCGCTCAGCGATCCCGTGCCGCTGCGCGTGCAGCCGCTGTCCGACCTCGCCGTCAGCCTCTATCTACCCGACGAGACCGTCGGCAGCACGCTTCACAGCGTCGGTCTGCAGACCAACTACGTCGCTCCGGCCGGCGCCGACTACACCGCCGCGACCTCGCTGCCCGCAGGCACTACTGTGCAGAACTACTTCTTCCTCGCCGGGGTCGAGGTTCTCGCGTCGTCGCGCGCGGTCGCCGTCGTCACTCTGGGCGACTCGATTACCGACGGCACGCGTTCGACGCCCGACACCAACAGCCGGTGGCCGAACTTCCTCGCCGAGCGCCTGCAGGCGGCGCGCAACCTGGACGAGGTCGGGGTGCTGAACGAGGGCATTTCGGGCAATCGCATCTTCAGCGGCGATGCGGGCGTGCCGACGCTGGCACGTTTCGACCGCGACGTGCTCTCGAAGCCGGAGGTGCAGTTCATGACCGTGCTCATCGGCATCAACGATATCGGCAACAGCGCCCGCGGCACCGGGCCGCTGGTGAGCGCCGACGACATCGTCGCGGGCTACCGCCAGATCATTGCCCGCGCCCACGCGCGGGGCATCAAGGTCTACGGTGCGACGCTTACGCCGATCGAAGGCTCGGGCTACGACTACCCGCAAGCCGAGGACGACCGGCAGGCCGTCAACGCCTGGATCCGCACCAGCGGCGAGTTTGATGCGGTCATCGACTTCGACCTCGCAACCCGCGACCCGAGTCACCCGACGCGGTTCCTGCCCGCTTACGACAGCGGCGACCACCTGCATCCGAACGACCTCGGATACAAGATGATGGCGCGCGCGATTCCGCTGACGCTATTCCAGAGGTCGGCCGCCGTGGCGCACTGATCGACGATCAGAAGTAGGCGCCGCTCACCGCCAGGCGGCGCTCATCGAGCACGGTGCGGAACATGAGGCGGCGCGGGTTGCGGAACTGGCGGCGCACCCGCGCGCTCCACGGCGTGTGGCGCATGGCGAGCCAGGCGGCGCCTTCGAGCACCTTCGGCGAAGCGATGTCGTAGCAGGCGTGGTAGCGCGGCGCGCCGTCGCGGCTGCGCAGCCGCGCGCAGTGCACCGTGCCGGGCACGCCGGCGAGCCCGGGCATGTGCTCGGTGTCGTACCAGCGGTTGAAGTCGTCCTCGTTCTCGGCGCCGATGTCGGTGGCAACCACGTAGTGGTAAGGCGCTTCGTCGGCGGCGCAGGCGCCCTGCCACTCGGCGAGCGGCTCGAGCGGGACGGCGCGCGGCTCGCTCGCGCGGCAGGCGTCGAGCGCGGCG
>DASSUY010000290.1:0-6436 GCA_035706525.1 Steroidobacteraceae bacterium | reverse complement strand
CCTGCACCGGGATCAGCAGGATCGTGATGAAGCCGACGAGGTTTGCGAGGAGCGCGACGACCGCCGGCAGGAACAGCAGGCGGAACGTGCGCCGCGCCGCCTCGTTGCTGTCCGCGCCGCTCATGGCGGCGTCGCGTACCGCGCTGATCTTCTGCACGCCGTGGCTCGTGCCGATCGCGAAGATGATGAACGGGACGAGGATGCCGAGCGGGTCGACGCCGTAGCCCAGCAGCACGAGGAGGCCCAGCATCCACACCATCGCGACCAGCGAGGCGACGACCGGCACGAGCGCGATCCTGAAGGACTGTATGTAGACCCACACGAACAGGAGCGTCAGCACCACGGTCACGACGGCGAAGGTCACGACGGAGAGCGCGCCCTCGGCCACGTCGCCGATGACCTTGGCGAAGCCGATCACGTGGACCGAGACGCGCTCGTTCTCCACGCGGGCGCGGACGGCCTCGAGCTCGCGCGCGACCGCGATGTAGTCGACCGGCTCGCCGGTCTCGGGGTCGGCGTCCTGCAGCTGCGCGCTCACCATCGCGCCGGAGAAGTCGTTCGCGACCAGCCGGCCGACGATGCCCGCCTTCAGTATGTTCTCCCGCACGCGGGCGAGGCCCGCCGGGTCCGGCGTGAAGTCCGCGGGGATCACGTCGCCCGCCTCGATCCCGCCCTCGACGACCTCGGTGTAGCGGGTGTTAGGCGTCCAGAGCGACTGGACGCGCGAGCGGTCGACGCCCTTGATGAAGAAGACCCCGTCGGTCGCCGTCTTGAGCGCCGCGAAGAACTCCGGCGTGAACATGTTGCCGTCGCGCGCGATCACGGCGACCAGCAGCCGGTTCGCGCCGCCGAACTCCTCCTTGTGGTCGAGGTAGGTGCGGATGTACTCGTGCTCGAGCGGCAGCTGCTTGTTGAAGTTCGTGTCGAGCCGGAGGCCGGTCGCCGCGAACCAGCCGAGCGCGGCGGTCACCACCGCGAAGAACGCGAGCACGAGGCCGCGATGGCCGAAGACCCGCGGCTCGAGCCAGGCGGCGAGCTTCGCCTCACCGGCGGCCTTCACGGCGCCGCGCCCGGCAGGACGAGGCGCCTGAGGCCGCCCTCGCCCGCCACCACCAGCGACCCGCCCTCCGCCGGCAGCACCGCCGCGATGCCCTTGCGGTCCGGCTGCTGCAGCAGGCGGAAGCTCCGGCCCCCGTCGCGGCTCAGGAGCACGACGCCCGCCATGCCGGCCACGACGACCGTGTCCGCGTCGACGCGCGCGCCCGCGTCCAGGAGCGCCGTGGTCCCCGTCGGGATGGCCGTCCAGGTCATGCCGCCGTCCTCGGAGCGGAACAGGTTGCCGCGGAGCCCATAGGCGAGCAACGCGTCGCCGTCGAGCGGCAGGATGCCGTGGAAGGACCCGTCGTAGGGCGAGGGCAGCTCGCGCCAGTGGGCGCCCGCGTCGTCGGAGCGGAAGAGGCGCCCCGCCTCGGCGCCGATGTACAGGCGCTGCCCCGGCCCGCGGGCGAGCGCGTTCAGGTGGAACTCGAAACCGAGGTCGATGCCCTCCTCCAGGTCGCCCTCCTCCGGCTCGACGGTCCCGGCGCCGGGCAACGGCTCGGGCTCGAAGGGCACCTGGCTCCAGACGGCGCCGCCGTCGTCCGTCACGTAGACGACGCCGTAGGCGCCGACGGCGACGCCGTGCGAGGCGTCGGTGAAGGCGACGTCGAGCAGCGGCTGCGCATTCCCGGGGTCGAAGTGCACGAGCTCCCAGGTGGCGCCGCCGTCGCCGGTGCGCAGGATCGTCTCGACGTGGCCGACGGCGAAGCCGTGCCGCCCGTCGGCGAAGGCGAGCGCCGTGAGGTTCGCGCTCACCGGCACCGGCGACTGCTTCCAGCTGCCCCCGCCGTCGTCGGAGACGAGCACGTGGCCGCGCTCCCCGGCGGCGACGATGCGCCGGCCGGCGAATGCGAGGTCGAGGATCAGGGAACCGGACGCGAGCGGCGCGATGGCCGCGGGTTCCGCGGCCGGGTCGCGGGCCTCGTCCTGCGCCGGCGCTTCGAGCGCGGCGGCGAGGGCGAACGCCGCGAGCGCCGTCCTCACCGCGGGCCTAGCGCGTGCCGCGCCTCGAGATCGCCGCCGGCGTGAAGTCGGCGGCCGTGCGCTTCACGCTGAAGTCGACGGTCTTCGGCTCCTCGTTGTCGAGGCCGAGCGCGAGGTAGCGGCCGGACAGCAGGTCGTAGGTGAGCTCGAGCGTGGTCCAGAACGTGGGCACGTCGTAGTACTCGATCGAGTGCGCCTCCTGCACGCGCCAGAGCTGGCCCCGCTCGTCGTAGCAGTCCACCATCAGGATCTGCCACGAGTCCTCGTCGATGTAGAAGGTGCGCCGCTTGTAGAGGTGCCGCTGGCCGGGCTTCAGCGTCGCGTCCACGACCCACACGCGGTGCATCTCGTAGCGCGCGAGGGACTGGTTGATGTGCAGCGGCTTGATGATGTCGTCGTTCCTGGCCTGGTTGCTGTGCAGCTTGTAGGCGTTGTACGGGACGATCATTTCCTGCTTGCCCACGAGCTTCCAGTCGTAGCGCTCGGGACTCCCGTTGTAGATGTCGAACTGGTCCGAGGTGCGCAGCCCGTCCGCGCCCGTGCCCGGGTTGTCGAAGGCGACGTTCGGCGCGCGGCGCACGCGCCGCTGGCCCGGGTTGTAGAGCCAGGCGCGGCGCTGCTCCTTGCTCTGGTCGAGCGTCTCGTGCACCAGCAGGATCTCGCCGGCGAGGCGCGCCGGCGCGATCGTCTCCTGGATGAAGTAGATGATGACGTTGTCGAGGG
Organism: Steroidobacteraceae bacterium; assembly: GCA_035706525.1. Lineage (GTDB taxonomy): Bacteria > Pseudomonadota > Gammaproteobacteria > Steroidobacterales > Steroidobacteraceae > SCUD01. The sequence continues at coordinate 3,631 of DASSUY010000290.1, read as the reverse complement.
CCGCCTCGGTCGCGCCCGGCAGCGAGTACGCGACCATCGTCTCGTCGTGGAACTTGACGAGGTTGTAGCTGCCCGTGCGGCTGACCGCGGCCTGGCCGATGTAGCGCTCCGCCGTGTCGACGCGGTAGCGCAGGATGTGGTTCCAGATCGCCTCGAGCCCCGACTGCGGCACCGGGAACGGCGGGCCGCCGATCGCGCCCGTGACGCCCGTGCCGCCGCCCGTCAGCTTCGCGCCCGACGCGTTGGCCTTGACCGCGTCGTAGATGCGCTGCGGGAACGCGGCGCTGCGGTGCGAGGGATACACGTCCATGAAGTACGAGCCCTTGTAGGCGTTCAGGAGCGCCTTGCTCCCGGCCGTCAGGTTCGCCGCGTACTTCGCCTGGTTCGAGGCGTCGATGCGGTACAGCGGCTTGTCGGAGGCGAAGGGATCCGGGTGGTGGCCGCCGGGCTTGAACCCGGGCGCGCCGGCCTCGGCCGCGGACCTGATGCCGCCCGTCCAGGCGGGAATCGTCCCCGCCGCGTTGCCGGCCTTTTCCGCGCCCATCGGCGTCAGGTCCGCGCCGAGCCGCGAGGGGTCCGCGGCCGATGCGCTCATTGCCGCGCCCGCCGCCAGCAGGATCCCGGCACCGACGATGGACTTCAGCTTCTTCATGACCTGCCTCCGCCCGGAATCAGAACGAGTACTTGATCGAAGCCGCCACGAAGTCGCGGTCGCCGAGCTCGTTGTAGCGGCCCGCGCCGTCGAAGGTCGTGAAGCTCACGTCGAACTCCAGCTTCGACTGGTAGCTCGCCAGCACGCCGAAAGTCGCGCCGCGGCGGCCCTCGACGAAGTTCCCGCCCGGCCCGGGCGTCGTGCCGTCCACGTCGTGCGACCAGACGAGGCGCGGCGAGAAGTTCCAGGCGCCGATCAGGCCGAGGTAGTCGAGGCGCAGCGCCAGCCGGTAGCCCCAGGAGTCCGCGTCCGCGAACCGGTCGAGCGGCTCGACCTCGCCGAAGTGGCGCCCCGCGAGCGCCTCGTTGCCCGAGACCGAGGTGCCCGGGCCGTTGAAGCGCAGGCCGCGGCCGTTCGGTCCGCCTTCGGTCTTGCTCGGCATGCTCGCGACGTGCGTCATGCCCGCCTCGACGAGCGCGACGAGCTGCGAGGCGCCCAGCATCGGCGGGAAGGCCTTGGTCGCCGTCATCTGGCCCTGCCAGACGTCGAAGAAGTCCCAGCCCTGCACGACCTGTCCGGGACCGTAGGCGCCGAGCTGGCCGCAGCGCGAGAGCGTCGGCAGCGCCGGCGTGCAGTCGGCGGGCAGCGCGATGCCCTGCGCGCCGAGCGCCGCCGCCTCGAACGGCGTCAGCGCGGCGAAGAGGACCTCGACGTCGTCGAACTGCAGCGGCACGTCCTGGCGGTAGGAGACCTCACCCTGCAGTGCGACGCCGGTCGTGCCGAGCTGCGTGTTGAAGGACACGCCGAAGAGCTGGATGTCCTCCGGGTACTGCGTGAAGTACTGCGCGGTCTGCGCGTACTCGTGGGTCGCGAGCGCGGTGGCCTGCGCCGTGACGTTGCCGCCGCCGAGCACCGTGTTGCCCGCGATGGTCGCGTAACCCGCGGCCGTCTCCAGCGACAGGTCGCCCCCGTTCGCCGCGGCGGCGCCCGCGCCCGCGTTCGCCGCGATCGCGACCGCGGCGTCGAGCGGGAGGCCCGAGGCGAGCCCCTGCGCCGTCGCGATCGCCGCCGTCAGCGTGCCGAGCGAGTTCGCGAGCCCCGCGGTCGTGCCCGTGCGGCCGCTGATCAGCGGCAGCTTGCTGTGGTAGTTCACCCAGTAGAAGCCGAGCTCCGTGCCCTGCGCGAAGTCCGGCAGGTACCAGCGCAGCGACAGGCCGAACTGGCCGGAGTCGGAGGCGCTCTCGGTCGGCCCGCGCGGCACGGCCTGGAAATTCCCGATGAAGGGTCCCCCGAGCGGGCGGAAATCCGTGCCCTGGTCGGAGAAGGCGCCGAAGCCGAGGAACACCTGGTCCCCGCCGCGCGGCACGAAGTCGTTGCTCGAGAAATAGGTGCCGACGGGCTCCGGCTGCGTCGGGTCCCAGTCGAAGAGCGCGATGCCCTCGACCGTCAGGTTGTCGGTGAGGCCGTAGGAGACCTTCGCCATCTCCTGCGGGAGGTAGGCCTCGCGCAGCTCCGAGCCGGGGACGCGCAGCGCCGCCACGTCGAAATGGTTGATGGCGCCGTTGATGCCGCCCTGTATGAAAGTGCTCTCGCCCCAGTTCACGACCTGGTTGCCGAGCCGGAGGTCGAGCTCGTGGCCCGCGAGGTCCCAGCGGCCGTAGACGAAGGCGTCGAGCAGCCGGAGGTAGGCGCCCGCGAGGTCCTTGCCCTCCTCGGAGATGGGCGTGCGGTCCGTGACGCCATCCTCGACGAGGTCGTCGTAGAGCAGCGAGCCGCGCACGAACAGGCCGTAGTTCCCGCGGTCGAGGCCCAGCTCGGCGACGACCTTGTAGGCGCTCGACACGCGCCCCTTGCGGTAGTTGAGGTCGCCGTCGTCGATGTTCGGCGATCGTCCGCTGCCGCCGTCCGCCGTGCCGATCAGGCGCGGGTCGCGCGCTTCGACGCGCCACGCCTGGCCGAAGGATACGGTCGTGTCGAAGCTGCCATTCCAGCCGCCGGCCGCGAAATCGACCGCCTGGGCGGCGCCCGGCGCGAGGATGGCGGCGATGAGCGCGGGCAAGGGGCGAAGGAGCGTCTTGGTCATGTGGTTCCCCGGGCCAGGACCGTAACGAGGCTGCCGCAAGGATATAACAGCACCGGGGCTTTGCACTGCAAAACGGGAGCGCCGAATCAGCTGTGCGTGACCTGCAGAATGCTGTTGCGGATCTGCTCGGAAAGCACGATGCGCGCGTCGTCCGCGACCGCGATCAGCGCGTCGTCGAAAGTCAGCTTGCCGCCGCCGTCGAGGCGCACGACCCCGCGCTCGCGCAGGAGGTCGATGAAGTCGCGGAACATCGCCCGGTCGAAGAACTCCGGCGCGGCGAGGCCGTAGAGCATGGACATGCGCTGCGCCATCGCGACGCAGCGCTGCTCGAGCGCATCGGGCGCGAGCCCGCCGTTGCCGGCGCGCAGCAGCAGCGCGATCGCGAGGTAGTAGCGCTCGACGGTCTGGATCGTCGCCTGCGCGAGCACCGAGAGCCGCACCGCCTCGGCGCTGCCGGTCGGCGGCCGGCGCCAGACCGTGCCGTCCTCCCCCGATTCCAGCAGGCCCTGCGCCGCCAGCGCCGCCAGCACGCCGTCGACGACGCCGGGAACCTCCTCCTCGCGCCAGCGCAGGCACAGCTCCGCGCGCACGTACGGGTAGACGCGCCACACGAGGCGCTGGATGTCCTCGTGCCGCATCGCCGCGTTGTTCAGGAAGGCGCAGGCGACGAGCGAGGGCATCGCGAACAGGTGCAGCACGTTGTTGCGGTAGTATGTCGCGAGCACCGCGTTCTTCTCGTCCATGCGCAGCACGTCGCCGAGCGGGTGCGCACGCCGCTCGAGCAGGCCCATCTGCTCGCCCTGCCTCACGATCGAGGCGCCGTCGGTCGCCGCGACCGAGACGTCCGGCGAGTACGGGTGCGCCTTGAGGAGGTCGATGTAGAGCTGCAGCTGCCG
>DASSUY010000289.1:0-9949 GCA_035706525.1 Steroidobacteraceae bacterium | reverse complement strand
GCCGAGCGGCAGCGGCAAGACCACGCTCCTCAGGCTGATCACGGGACAGGCGACGCCCCACGCGGGAACGGTCGAGTTCGACGGCCACGACGTCGCGAAGGCGACGCGCGCGGAGCTCTACCGCCTTCGCCGGCGCATGGGGATGCTGTTCCAGAACGGCGCGCTGCTGACCGACCTCGACGTCTACGAGAACATCGCGTTCCCGCTGCGCGAGCACACCCGCCTGCCGGAGCGGCTCGTCCGCCATCTCGTGCTCACGAAGCTCGCGGCCGTCGGCCTGCGCGGCGCCGCGCGGCTCATGCCGGCGGAGCTTTCGGGGGGCATGGGGCGCCGCGTCGCGCTCGCGCGGGCGATCGTCATGGACCCGGAGCTGCTCATCTACGACGAGCCGTTCACGGGCCTCGACCCCATCGCCATGGGCGTGGTGCTGCGGCTGATACGGAGCCTGAACGACACGCTCGGGGTCACGAGCATCGTCGTGTCCCATGACGTGCAGGAGATCTCGGCCGTCGCCGACCACTGCCACCTGATGTCCGGCGGGCGCATCATCGCGAGCGGCCCGCCGGCCGAGGTCGCCGGCAGCGCGCGCGAGGACGTCCGGCAGTTCATGCACGGCCTCCCGGACGGGCCGGTGCCGTTCCACTACCCAGCGCCGCCGTACGCCGAGCAGGCGCGCAGGGAGCGCTGAGTGAACCTCGTCGGCGAATTCCGGGAAGGCATCGCAGGCTCGCTGCGCGCGCTCGGGCGGTACGCGATCTTCTTCGCGCGTCTGGTCGCGGAGACGCCGCGGGCGCTGCTGCGGTTCGGTCTCGTCGTCGAGCAGGTGCACAACGCGGGGGCGCTTTCCCTCGTGATCATCATGCTCTCGGGCCTCTTCGTCGGCATGGTGCTGGGCCTGCAGGGCTTCGACCTGCTGGAGCGCTTCGGCTCGGAGGAGTCGCTCGGCACCGCCGCGGCGCTCGGCCTGCTCAAGGAACTGGGGCCGGTGGTCACGGCGCTCCTGTTCGCCGGACGCGCCGGCACGGCCCTCGCCTCGGAGCTCGGCCTCATGCGCGCGACCGACCAGCTCTCCGCGCTCGAGATGATGGCGGTCGACCCGGTCCGGCGCGTGGTGCTGCCGCGGTTCCTCGGCGGCGTGATCTCGATGCCGCTGCTCGCCGCTATCTTCAGCCTCATCGGGCTCTTCGGGGCGCAGCTCGTCGGCGTGCAGCTGATGGGCGTCGACCAGGGCCAGTTCTGGTCCCAGATGCGGGGCGCGGTCGAGCCCGGCGACGTGATGGAAGGCGTGCTGAAGAGCGCGGTGTTCGGCGTCGCCTGCAGCCTGGTCGCGGTCTACGAGGGCTACCACGCAGTCCCGACCGCGGAGGGCGTCGGCCGGGCGACGACCCGCACCGTCGTGATTTCATCGGTCAGCGTGCTGCTACTCGACTACATGCTGACCGCCGTGATGCTTTGACAAGGAGCTGGACATGCGCCAGACGCGGGCCATCGAACTCGGAACGGGACTCTTCGTGCTGCTGGGATTCGCGGCGCTCTTCTTCCTCGTCACCCAGGTCACGAGCCGCGAGTTCGGGCTGGGCCAGGGCGGCTACCGCCTGACCGCGTCCTTCGACCAGGTGGGAGGACTCAAGCCCGGCGCGCCGGTGTCGATGTCCGGCGTGACGATCGGCCGCGTGGAGTCGATCGCCTACGACTTCGGCGAGTACCGCGCGCAGGTGACGCTGCGCATCGAGCCGGAGTTCGACCGGATTCCCGACGACAGCGACGCCAGCATCCTGACCGCGGGCCTGCTGGGGGGCCAGTACGTCGGGATCGGGCCCGGGGGTTCGGAAACCTTTTTCAAGGACGGTGATCGAATACAGTTCACGCAGTCGGCCATCGTGCTCGAGAACCTGATCAGCAAGTTCCTGTTCTCGAAGGCCGCAGAACAACAGCCGGCGGATGGAGCCGCCCAGGAACCCAAGCCATGACGCGACTCAAGGCCCTGACGCTCGTTGCGCTCCTCGCGCCCCTCGCCCTCGCGGGCACCGCGCAGGCGGCAGACCCCGCGCCCGCCGCGGCCGTGCCCGGGCCGCCGCCGCAGGAGCTCATCGAGACGACGGCGCGCAAGCTCCTGAACGCGCTGGACGCGGACCGCGAGCAGGCGAAGAAGGACCCGGCGCGCGTGCGCAAGCTCGTGGACGAAATCCTGCTGCCGCACTTCGACACGGATTATTCCGCGCGCCTCGTGCTCGGCAAGAACTGGCGCGAGGCGACGCCGGAGCAGCGCAAGCGCTTCATCGACGCGTTCTACCAGTCGCTGCTGCGCAACTACGGGTCCTCGCTCGCCGAGTTCACGGCCGACCGCATGAAGGTGCTGCCGTTCCGCGGCGACCTCTCGTCGGGCCAGGCCGTCGTCCGCACCGAGGTGAAGCGCAGCAACGGGCAGATCGTGCCGGTGAACTACACGCTTCGCGCGACGCCCCAGGGCTGGAAGGCCTGGGACGTCACGATCGAGGGCATTTCCTACGTGCGCAACTTCCGCAACGACGTCGGCACGGAGGTCGAGCAGAAGGGACTCACCGCGCTGATCGAGCGCCTCGAGAAAGAGAACCAGGGTGCATCGCCCGCCCAGCCAGGCTGAAGGCGCCGCGGCTCCGGCACGCCTTGCCGCCGCCGGCGACGGGCGCTTCGAGCTGTCGGGCGACGTCGGTTTCGCCGACGCCGCGCGCCTCCTCGCCGAGGGCGACGCCGCATTCAAGGACCTCCAGCGCGTCGAGGTCGACCTCGCGGGCGTCGGGCGCGCGGACAGCGCGGGACTCGCGCTGCTGCTCGAATGGTCGCTGGCGGCGCGCGACGCGGGCCGCTCGCTCGCCTACCGGAACCTGCCTCCGGCCGTGTCCTCGCTCGCCGGGATCAGCGACGTCGCGGAGCTGCTCACGCCCGCGGGCTGATCGGGCGGCGGGCCGGCTTCGGCCGGCGGCGCGTCGGCCGGCGGCGCAGCGTCCTCTCCAGGAGCCGGATCCTCCAGCTCGCCTGCGGGGAACTCGTCCGCGGGAATGTCGTCGGGCACGTCGCCGTCCTTCACCTGGTATTCGCGGCGCTGGAGCCAGGCGTTGCGGATGAACGCGTAACGGTCGTACGCCGAGTCGACCGAGGCATCGAACGAGAGCAGTTCCGCGCGGCGATTCACCATCGACAGGCCGACGAGGGCAAATTCCTGCTCGGTCGTCAGCCAGTCGCCGACGCGCAGGTCCGTCTGGAAGTCCGCGTAGAGCGAAGGCGCATCGCGCATCGTCGAGGGTCCGAGGAACGGCAGCACCACGTAGGGGCCGGCCGGGACGCCCCAGCGGCCCAGCGTCTGGCCGAAGTCCTCGTCGTTGCGCGGGATGCCGAAGTGCGAGGCCGGGTCGAGGATCCCGCCGATGCCGAGCGTCGTGTTGACCGTGAAGCGGCCGATGTCGACCAGCGTGTCCTTGACCTTGAGCTGCAGCAGGTCGTTCACGATCGTGGTCGTGAACGCGAGGTTGTCCAGGAAGTTGTTGACGCCCGACCGGATGAACTGGGGCACGTGGTCGCGGTAGCCCTTCGCGACGGGCTTGAGGACGGCGCGGTCGACGCCGTCGTTGAACCGGTGGGTCGCGCGGTTCATCCGCTCGAGCGGGTCGCCGGGCGTGCCCATGTTGGTCGTCGCGCAGCCGGCGAGCAGCGCAGCGAGAAGGACCGCGGCCGGTGCGGGTGAGGGGCGTCGCATCGCCGGTCCTCAGCCCGCCGCGCCCGTCTGGCTGCCGCCGCGCTCCGGCTCCGCGACCTCGCGCGAGCGCCGGCCCTTCGGCAGGTATTCCTGCAGCTCGCGGATGCGCGCGTCGAAGCGCTCGCGCTGGACCGCGTTGATGCCGGGCACCGCCTGCGCGAGACGCAGCTGGTTGATCGCGAGCGCGAGGTCGCCGCTGATCACGTGGTACTCCGACATGTAGTAGTAGGAGTCCGCGATGTCGCCGGCCGCGTTGGCCGCGATCGCCGTGAGCCGCGCCTGCTCGGCGGTCGGCGCCACGTTGTTGAACAGGTCGAGGAGCACGACGTGGGCGCGCCTGGGGTTCCCGGCGCGCATCAGCGTCTCGGCGTAGCGGATCGTCACGGGCACGTTGCGCGGGAAGAGGCGCATCGCGTTCTCGAGCGTCGCCAGCGACTCGTCCACGAGGCCGGCGGCGAGCTGCGCCTGCCCGAGCGCCGTGTGGTAGAGCGTGACGTCCGGGCGCCGGTCGCGCAGGGCCTGCAGCATCGGGATCGCCTCGGCGGCGGCGCCCGTGCGGACGAGCACGAGCGCCCGGCCGTACTGCTCGCCGTCCGTCGAGGGATAGTCGGCGCTCTTCGCGTTCGCGAAGAGGTTCCGCGCCTCGGCGTCCGACGGCAGCGTCTCGATCTCGAGGCGGTCCCGGATCAGCGCGTAGCCCGTGCTGTCCGGCGTCCGCGGGCGCGCCATGCGGCTCGCGCGGTCGCGCGTCTCGGCGATCCGCTCGCTGGTGACGGGATGGGTCAGGAGAATCGCGGGGATGTTGCGGCCGCCGCTGCCGGAGCGCTGCTGCAGCGTGTTGAAGAATTCCGGCATGCCGACCGGGTCGAAGCCCGCGGAGGCGAGGATGCCGATGCCGACGCGGTCGGCCTCCGCCTCGTTCGCGCGCGTGAAGTTGATCTGGCTCTGCGCCGCGAGCCCCTGCGCGGCGGTCACGCCGCCTAAGACCGCGTCGCCCGGGATTCCGGTGGTCGCGCCGATCAGGATGGCCGCGAGCATCCCGGCGAGCGAGGCCATGTTCGCCCGCCCCGCGTTCTGGATCGAGCGCGCGATGTGGCGCTGCGTCACGTGCGCGATCTCGTGCGCGAGCACGCCCGCGAGTTCGGCTTCACTCCGGGTCGCCTTCACGAGGCCCGCGTTGACGCCGATGAAGCCGCCCGGAAGCGCGAAGGCGTTGATGCTCGAGTCGCGCACGGCGAAGAACGTGAAGCGGTGGGCGCCCTCGTGCGCCTGGCTGGCGAGGCGCATGCCGAGGCCCTGCAGGTACTCGTTGATCTCGGGGTCCTCGACGACCTGCCCGGCCTCGCGCAGCTGCCGGACGATCATGAGGCCGATCTTGTATTCGTCGGCGAGCGAGAGCGTCGTACTCGCCGGGTTGCCGATGTCCGGCAGCTCGTTGCCCGTCGTCTGCGCCGGGGCGGGCAGGGCGGTCAGCAGCAGCAGGGCGGCGGTCAGTGCGCGCATCGGGCGGATTCCCCGGGTAATCCCGGTAAGACCGCGGGCCCGGGGCATGGTTCGCGCGCCGCTCAAAGGGCTTCGGAGGCGAAATCCGCGAGGCGCGAGCGCTCGCCGCGCACGAGCGTCACGTGCCCCGCGTGCTTCCACCCGCGGAACCGGTTCACGACGTAGGTGAGCCCGGAAGTCGTCTCGGTCAGGTAGGGCGTGTCGATCTGCGCGATGTTTCCGAGGCAGACCAGCTTCGTGCCGGGACCTGCGCGCGTCACCAGGGCGCGCATCTGCTTCGAGGTCAGGTTCTGCGCCTCGTCCAGGATAAGGTAGCGGTTCAGGAAGGTGCGCCCGCGCATGAAGTTCAGCGAGCGGATCTTGATGCGGTGCCGCAGCAGGTCCTGCGTCGCCGCGCGCCCCCAGCTGCCGCCCTCCTGCCCCTGGGTCAGCACCTCGAGGTTGTCCATGAGGGCGCCCATCCAGGGCTCCATCTTCTCTTCCTCGGTGCCGGGCAGGAAGCCGATGTCCTCGCCGAGCGGGATCGTCACGCGCGTCATGATGATCTCGCTGAAGCGGTTGGTGTCGAGCGTCTGCGCGAGCCCTGCGGCGAGCGTCAGCAGCGTCTTGCCCGTGCCGGCGGGCCCGAGGACGGTCACGAAGTCGATGTCGGGGTCGAGCAGCAGGTTGAGCGCGAAGTTCTGCTCGCGGTTGCGCGCCGTGATGCCCCAGACCGCGTGGCGCTCGCTGCGGTAGTCCTGCGTCACCTCGAGCGTCGCGACCTCCGCGTCGATGCCGCGCACGATCGCCTCGAAGCCCTCGTCCTTCGGGTCGTAGACGAACTGGTTGGGGTGCCACTCGTTCACGAGCGGGCCGCGCACGCGGTAGTAGGTGCGGGACTGCTCGTGCCAGGACTCCACGTTGTTGCCGTGCGTCTCCCAGAAATCCGCCGGGAGCGCCGTGACGCCCGTGAACAGGAGGTCGGCGTCCTCGATCGTGCGGTCGTTGTAGTAGTCCTCGGCGTGCACGCCGAGGATCGCCGCCTTGATCCTGAGGTTGATGTCCTTCGAGACGAGCGTCACGCGCGTCGCCGGCATCTCCATCTGCAGGGCGAGCGTATAGCCCAGCAGGGCGTTGTCGATCCCGTGCCCGTGCCCGGGCAGCGTGTCCGGCAGGCCCGCCGCCAGCCGCCGCGTCTGGAAGAACAGCCGGCCGCTCGGCGGCTTCTTGCCGTGCTCGCCGGAACGGCCGGTCGGCAGCTCGAGGCCGCGGTCGATCTGCTCCTTGGTGGCGTTCGCCATGAGCTCGTCCAGGAAGCGGCTCACCTGGCGCACGTTGCGCGCGGACTCGGAGAGGCCCTTCTTGCCCGCGTCGAGCTCCTCGAGCACGCCCATCGGCAGGTAGATGTCGTGCTCCTCGAAGCGGAACACGGCGGCGGGATCGTGCATCAGCACGTTCGTGTCGAGGACGAACGCCCGGCGGGCGCCCTTCGCGGGCCGGTTCTTCAGCATCGCCTCAGAGTTCCTTCGCCGCCTCGAGCACCTCTGCGGCGTGCCCCTTGACGCGCACCTTGCGCCACTCCCGGCGAATCCTGCCCTTCGCGTCGATCAGGAAGGTGCTGCGCTCGACGCCCATGGACTTGCGGCCGTAGAGGCTCTTCAATTTCCAGGCGCCGAACAGGGACGCGACGGCGTGGTCCTCGTCGGAGCCGAGCTCGAAGGGGAACTTCATCTTCTCGCGGAACTTGCGGTGCGACTCGAGGCCGTCGGTCGAGATGCCGAGGATGCGCGTGCGGGCGCGGCGGAAGGCCGCGTGCAGGTCGCGGAAGTCGGCGCCCTCGAGGGTGCAGCCCGGCGTGTTGTCGCGCGGGTAGAAGTAGACCACGAGGTTGTCCGGCGCCTGGTCGCCGAGCCGGAACGTGCCGGCGGTCGTCGGGATGGTGAACTTGGGCGCCTTCGCGCCCCCAATTTCCGCGGCCATGGCCTCAGTTCTTGACCGGCTCGAGGATCGCGTCGAGGTTCATCTGGTCGCAGAAGTCCATGAACTCCTCGCGCAGCGCGCCGACGTGGATGCGGGACGGGACGTTCACCACCATGTACACGGAGAACATCTGCGCGCCGGTGTGCGCGGCGGCGTAGCTGCGCGTCGACAGCTCGCCGATGTCGATGCCGCGCGCCGAGAAGAAGCCGGACAGCCCGGAAACGATGCCCGCCTGGTCGATGCAGACGACGTCGACCGAGTACGGGACCATGTCCTCACGCGCCGGGCGCGGCGTCGTACGCCGGACCTGGATCGTGACGCCGGAGGCCTCCGCGAGCTTCGCGAGGTCGGTCTCGATGCGCGCGACCGAGTGCCAGTTGCCGGCGACGAGCATCAGGATCGCGAAGTCGGACCCGAGCGCGGTCATGCGGCTCTCGCTGATGCTGCCGCCGCAGTCGGCGACGACCTTGGACAGGTCGTGCACGAGGCCGATGCGGTCGTCGCCGATGGCGGAGATTGCAATGAACTGCTTCATGCGGGAATTTCTGGGAATTTCCACGCAGTGTACCGGTTACGGCAGGGCGATGTAATCGCGGCCGCCGCCCGCCTTGCGCTCTCGCAGCGGCCGCCCGTACCATCCCGCCTCCGGCGCCGGCCGCCCGGCCGGGGGGTGAGATGTTCCGCGGTAGCCTGGTCGCGCTCGTAACGCCGATGACGGAGTCCGGCGACGTCGATCACGTCGCGTTCGGCCGGCTGCTGGACTGGCACGTGCGCGAAGGCAGCGACGGGGTCGTCGTGGGCGGCACGACCGGCGAATCGGCGACGCTCACGGCGGCGGAGTCCGCGGAGCTCCTGCAGACGGCCGTGCAGCGCGTAGGCGGCCGCCTGCCCGTGATCGCGGGCACGGGCGGCAGCTCGACGGCCCAGGCGGTGGAGCGGACCCGCGCGGCCTGCGAACTCGGCGCCGACGGCGTGCTGGTCGTCACGCCTTACTACAACCGCCCGCCGCAGGAAGGCCTGTACCGGCACTTCAGCGTCATCGCGGACGCGTCCAGCGTGCCCCTCATCCTCTACAACGTGCCGTCGCGGACGGCCTGCGACCTCCTGCCGGAGACCGTGGAGCGCCTCTCCGGCCATCCGCAGATCATCGGCATCAAGGAGGCGACCGGCAACGTCGCGCGCGGCCGCGAGATCCTCGAGCGCTGCGGCGACGACTTCCTGCTCCTGTCCGGCGACGACGCGAGCTGCCGCGAGCTGATCGCCGCCGGCGCCCAGGGCGTCATTACCGTGACGGGCAACGTGGCGCCGCGCCTCATGCACGAGATGGTCGAGGCGGCGCTGCTCGACGACGAGGCGGGCGCCCGGGAACTCGACGACCGCCTCGAGGGTCTGCACACTGCGCTCTTCGTCGAGTCCAACCCGATCCCCGCGAAGTGGGCGCTCGGGAGGCTCGGCATGATCGCGTCAGGTATCCGGTTGCCGCTCGTCGGCCTCTCGGAATCGAACCAGGAAACCGTGCTCGCGGCGATGCGCCGCGCCGGGGTGATCGAATGACGTCAGGGAAACTGAAGCTCGGCGTTTTCCTCGCGGCGCTGCCGCTCGCCGGGTGCGGCTGGCTGCCGGACGCCTACAGCGGCTGCGACGACCTGAAGCCCTACCAGTCGGCGAAGGAAGTGCCGCCGCTTCGCGTGCCGGCCGGCGCCGACCTTCCCGACACCCGCAACGCCCTCAAGATCCCGGAGGTCAAGACGCCGGCCGTGCCGCTGGAGGAGGGCAGCTGCCTCGACCATCCGCCGCCGTACGGGAAGGACCGGCCGCAGCCCCCCAAGGCCTCCTAGGCCCGCGGTTGCCGCCCCCGGCGGCCTCCGGTAGGCTTCGCGGCCCCGGAGAGGTGGCCGAGTGGTCGAAGGCGCTGGACTGGAATTCCAGTAATACCCACAAGGTATTCGTGGGTTCGACGAGGCGCGCGTAGCGCGCCGAAGGACGGAGCCGCGAAGCGGCGACGGTCCCGAGCGCAGCGAGGGATGCGCGCGCAGCGCGCACAATCCCACCCCCGAACGATGCGCCTTGGGTGGCGGCCGGTTGCCCCGTCCAGTATCGTCCGGTAGGCTTCGGCGCCCGGAGAGGTGGCCGAGCGGTCGAAGGCGCTGGACTGGAATTCCAGTAATGCCTAACAAGGTATTCGTGGGTTCGAATCCCACCCTCTCCGCCACCCTGACGAAGAAGGGCCCGTAAGGGCCCTTTTTGTTAGGTTGGCGGAGAGGGTGAGTGGACGAACCCGCCCGGGTTCGACAAGGCGCGCGCATCGGCGAAAGGCGATGTTCTGCCCGTGACCGTCACAAACTCGCACTATTGGGACTCACCGCCCTTCACGGACAGGAGTAGGATTTTGTCGCCCTCATACTAAGTGCAACACACTCTGGCCGGAGGTGGCGTATGCGGCATTTCATGGCGTTCGTAATGCTCGTGATCCCTCTTACAGCTTCAGCACAGGAGGCGGCTGTGCCGTTGTTGTTGCGTGGAGAGGATCTCCGAGCAACAGTTGATCAGTCCACGCTGCAGAAGCAGTACGACGCTCTACTGGGCATGGGGCTTACAAAACTCGAGTACTCTCCCCGCGGTCCTGTCACGGAACTCGAGGGTGACACTGGAATAGTGTTACCACATGACACGATTCAACGCCGAGCCGATGAAAACGCCTCAGATCTGCTGCCGTTGTTCAAGGACGTTCTGCTTGCGAGCGGTACCGAGTCG
>DASSUY010000288.1:0-5770 GCA_035706525.1 Steroidobacteraceae bacterium | reverse complement strand
GCGGCTGCAGCGGCCTCGTCGACAACCGGAGTCTCCTCCTCCTCGACGCGCGGCATGTGGATGGACGCGACGGCCCCGTCGCGGCGGGCGAGCAAGTCGGTGAGCTCGACGCCCTCCGGGAGCTTCAGGTCCGAGAGCTTGATGACCTGGTTGATCTCGAGGCCCGAGACGTCGACCTCGATGTACTCCGGCAGGTCCTTCGGCAGCGCGAGCACCTCGACGTCGTTGCGGATGTGCGAGAGCACGCCGCCCTGCTCCTTGACGCCCTTCGCCTCGGCGCCGCCCTTGAAGTGCAGCGGCACGTGCATCTTGATCTTCTCGTTCTCGAGCACGCGCTGGAAGTCGACGTGCACGATGCGGTTCCTGAACGGGTGCCGCTGCACGTCCTTGAGGACGGCGGCCTGCTGCTGGTTCCCGACCTTGAGCGCGAGGATGGTCGAGTAGAAGCGCTCGTTGTCCATCAGCTGCGCGAGCTTCGCGTGGTCGACGACGAGGGCGCGCGCGTCGCGCTTGCCCCCGTAGAGGATGGCCGGCACCTTGCCGAGATGACGCAGGCGGCGGCTCGCACCCTTGCCCTGGTCTTCCCGGAACTCGGCGTCGAGTTCGAAGGAAATCTTCATGTCTGTTGCTCCGTTGTTCAGTCTACGTACAGCGAACTGACGGATTCCTCGTCCCGGATCCGTCGCATCGTCTCCGCGAGCAGCTCTGCGACCGAGAGCACGCGGATACGCTTGCACTTCCTGGCCTCCTCGCCGAGCGGAATCGTGTCCGTCACGACGAGCTCGTCGAGCGCGGAATTCGACACGCGCTCGACGGCCTTGCCCGACAGGACGGGGTGCGTGATGTAGGCGATCACCCGCACCGCGCCCTCGTCCTTCAGCGCCTGCGCCGCCTGGCAGAGCGTCCCCGCGGTGTCCACGAGGTCGTCCACCAGGATGCAGGACCGCCCGCGCACGTCGCCGATGATGTTCATCACCTGCGACTCGTTCGCGCGCTGGCGGCGCTTGTCGATGATCGCGAGGTCCGCGTTGTCGAGGCGGCGCGCGAGCGCCCTCGCCCGCACCACGCCGCCGACGTCCGGCGACACCACGATCATGTTCTCGTACTTCTGCTTCCACACCTCGCCGAGCAGCACCGGCGACGCGTACACGTTGTCCACGGGCACGCTGAAGAATCCCTGGATCTGGTCCGCGTGCAGGTCGACCGTCAGCACCCGGTTGACGCCCGCGCAGCCGATCATGTCCGCGACAAGCCGCGCCGTGATCGGCACGCGCATCGCGCGCTGGCGCCGGTCCTGCCGCGCGTAGCCGAGGTAGGGGATCACCGCGGTGATCCGCCCCGCCGACGCGCGGCGGCACGCGTCCGCCATCACGAGCAGCTCCATGAGGTGCTCGTTCGCCGGCGGGCAGGTCGACTGCACCAGGAAGACGTCCTTGCCGCGGACGTTCTCCATGATCTCGACCTGGATCTCGCCGTCGCTGAACCGCCCGACCATCGCGCGGCCGAGCGGCTGCATCAGGTGGCGCACGATGTCCTGCGCGAGCGCCGGATTCGCGTTGCCGGTGAACACCGCCATCGTGGACTGGTCCACGCGACTCTCCCTACGGCCGCCGCCTCCGGGCGCCGGTCATCATCTGGCTGGGGTGGAAGGATTCGAACCTTCGTATGACGGGATCAAAACCCGTTGCCTTACCACTTGGCGACACCCCAGTTTCAAACCTTCCCGCTCACGCGGGAGCGCTCCGCCGCCAGGCGTTCCTGCAGGGGCGACCGGTCGAGCCCTTGGGCCACGAACCCTCGCCACTCCGGCGGCAGGCCCGCGAGGGCCGCCGCAGCGGCATCGCGATCGGCGAACGCTGCGAACACGCAGCTGCCGGTGCCCGTCATGCGCGCCTCGCCCCGCTCGGCGAGCCAGGCGAGCGCGCGGCGCACTTCGGGACTGCGCCCGGTCACCACCGGCTCGCAGTCGTTGCGACCGCCTGCCTTCAGGAAGCCGCGAATTGTCGTCTCGGGGGTTTTCCTTGTCAATTCAGGAGCCTGAAACACCTCGGCGGTCGGCATCCCGACCCCCGGAAACACGATGGCAAAGTGCCTCGGGGGCAGCTCGACGGGGGTCAGGCGCTCCCCAATCCCCTCGCCCCAGGCCGTCTCGCCCCGGACGAAGAGCGGCACGTCGGCCCCGATCGCGAGGCCGAGCTCGGCGAGCCGCCCGGGGGGCAGCCGCAAGCCCCAGATTTCATTGAGGGCGACGAGGGTCGTCGCGGCATCGGAGCTGCCGCCGCCGAGCCCCCCCTGGACCGGGATGCGCTTGCTGAGGCGGATGTCCACCCCGCAGTCGGGGCGGCCGGCGGCCTCCCGGAGCCGGCGAGCCGCCCGCACGCAGAGGTCCGAATCGGCCGGCACGCCCGCCGGCCCGTCGAGGCGCCGAACCTCGCCGTCCGTCCGCGGCGTGAAACGGATCTCATCGGCGAGGTCGATGAGCTGGAAGAGGGTCTGGATCAGGTGGTAGCCGTCGGGCCGCCGCCCCGTGACGTGGAGGAAGAGGTTGAGCTTCGCCGGCGCCGGCCAGGGGCCGGCGTTCACGGCGGCAGCCTCCAGTCGTTGACCGCGACGCGAAGCCGCAGGCCCTCGGTCCGAAGCGTGAGTCGCGCAGGCAGTACGCGCGCGTCGGCCGGCGCGTAGCGCTCGTACTCGATTTCCCATCCCGACTGCGCGAGCCGCGCGAGGCGATGGTCCTCGCCGAGGGTCTCCTCGGCGGGCGCGCCGGGCGCCGGCGCGCCGACCAGCCAGTAGCGCATTTCGGCGACGGGCAGCGGGCGGCCGGCGCCGACGCGTTCCTCGACGAGGCGACGCGCGTCTTCTCCGCCGTAGGTTTCGCCGCGCATCGTCACCGTGAGCGCCTCGCCCTCGACGCGGATGGCGAGCCCGGCACCGCCCATCGGGCCCGAAAGCAGGATGTCCGCGCGCTCACCCGCCTGCGACCAGTCGAAGCCGCCCGAGAATCCCTGTTCGCCGGCGGCGACGGCGATCCGTCCGTCCAGCGTCCACGCGTCCAGCGACTGCAGGGCGGCGCGGCGCGAGGGCCAGTCGTCGGCGGATGCGGGTGCGGTCGGCGGCGGCAGGGTCGCGCAGCCGCCCGCGAGCAGCAGGACGGCGGCGGCGCCGGCGCGCAGGTTCACGGCGAGCGGTGCCCGATCGCGCGCTTCAGCGGCTCGCTGTCCGGGTTGTCGGCGAGCGCCTCGTCCCAGAGCTTCTTCGCTTCCTCGGCGCGGCCCATGCGCCAGAGCGTCTCGCCGAGGTGCGCCGCGACCTCGGGGTCCTCCGAGCGGTCCCAGGCGCGCTGGAGCCAGTCCTTGCCTTCGTCGAGCTTGCCGGACTGCACGAGCGCCCAGCCCATCGAGTCCTGGATCGCGTAGCTGTCGGGCTTGTCGGCGATCGCGCGCGCGATGAGCGCCGAGCCCTCGGCGACGGACTTCGTGCGGTCGACCAGCGTGTAGCCGAGCGCGTTCAGGGCGAGCGGGTCGTTCGGCCGGCGCTCGACGACGCGGCGCATCTCGGCGACCGCCTCGGGCACGCGGTCCTCCCGCTCGAGCAGGTAGCCGCGCGCGAGGCGCAGTCCGTCGTCGGGCAGCACCGAGAGCGCGCGGTCCACGAGCGCGATCGCCTCCTTGCCCTTGCCCTCGTCGGCGAGGATCGCCGCGACGCCCGAGGCGACGTCCACGGTGTCGCCGGGCTCCGCGGCGAGGTAGTCGTCGAGCAGCATCTCGGCGAGCTCCGGCGCGCCCTGGCGGCGCAGCAGCCGGTACGCACGCAGTTGCCCCGCGATCGCGCGCGGGCCGGTGCGCACGGCCTGGTAATGGCGCACGGCGCCGGCCTCGTCACCCTGCTCCTCCGCCACGCGGGCTCGCTGCCAGCGCAGGCCCTCGGCCTGCTGCGGGTCGCGCGCCGCGTCCTCGAGGTAGCGCAGCGCATCGGCGTAGCGCCGCTCGTCCACCGCGATCGCCGCGAGCGCGGCAGCCGCGTCGGCGGCGGCGGGTCCCCCGCCCTTGCGCAGGTCCTCGAAGCGCGCCACCGCGTCGTCGCGGCGGTCCGCGCCCAGGAGCTGCCAGGCGAACGAGAGCTGCATCAGGGGATCGCCGCCCGCGGCGAGCTTCGCGGAGAGGTCGAGCGCCTCGGCGTCGCGGCCCATTACGGCGAACGCCTGCACGCGCGCGTACTCCGCCTGCGGGTAGTCGGGCCGGAGCGCGAGCGCGCGCTCGGCGGCGGCGAGGCCCTTCGCGCCGTGCTCCGCGCGGTTCCAGAGCATGGCCGCGGCGTACTGCGCCTCGGGCAACTGCGGGTTCTCGGCGGCGAGGCGCTCCATCACCCGCGCGGCCCCGGTCTCGTTCCCTTCCGACGACAGGATGCCGAGCAGCACGAGGTAGCCGCGCGCACGGTCCGGGTAGGCCGTCTTCTGGAGCTCGGAGAACTGGGCGGCGGCGCCTTCCTCGTCGTAGAGCCGCAGCAGCGAGGTCGCGAGGTAGCGCCGCGCGACTTCGCTCGCCGGCTGCAGTTCGAGCCAGCGGCGCGCGGACTCGGCTGCGCGTTCGAGCTGCCGCCAGTCGAAGGACTCCCGCGTCGCGCGCTCGGCGACCGCCGCGTCGGGGCTCAGCGCCGCGGCGCAGGCATAGCGGCGCGCCGCCTCGGGCCATGCGCCCCGCTCGAGCGCGCGCTCGGCGTCGACGGAGAGCGACCAGGCGTCGCCGCGCGGGCAGCTGGAGCCGGCCGCGCGGGCGCCGGCCGCGGCGGGAACCGCGAGCAGGAGGGCGAGCGCAATCGTCGCTTGTGTCCGCATCGACGCATGATACCCCGCGCTTGTGCTGCCGGGATCGTTACCGGACAATCCGGCGGTTTTCCGCACGAATTCCATCATGTCCCTCCTCGTCCTCGGGCTGAACCACCGCACCGCGCCGATCGAGGTGCGCGAGCGCATCGTGTTCGACGCCGAGCGGCTCCCGCTCGCGCTCGCATCGCTCGCGGCGCTTCCCGGCGTCTCCGAGGCCGTCGTCGTCTCGACCTGCAACCGGACGGAGCTGTATTGCGTGGGCGCGGAGGCAAGGGCCCTCGCGGCCTGGCTCGTGCGGGAGTCGGGCGGAGAAGCCGCGCTCGCGGACTGCCTGTACCGCATCGAGGGGCCGGAGGCCGTTCGCCACCTGTTCTCGGTCGCCTCCGGCCTCGACTCGCTGATCCTCGGCGAGCCGCAGATCCTCGGGCAGCTGAAGGACGCCTACCGTGCCGCGCAGCGGGCCGCGACCGCCGGGCCTGAGCTGAACGCGCTCTTCCAGGCGACCTTCGCCGTCGCGAAGCGCATCCGCACCGAGACCGCGATCGGCGCGAGCGCGGTCTCCGTCGCCTCCGCCGGCATCGCGCTCGCGCGCCGCGTGTTCGCGGGCTTCGAGCGGCACACGGCGCTCCTCGTCGGCGCCGGCGAGATGATCGAGCTCGCCGCGCGCCACCTGCACGCCCAGAAGATCGGCAGCCTCATCATCGCGAACCGCTCGCCCGGGCGCGCGGAGCGCATCGCCGAGGGACTGCCGGCCTCCGTCATCCGCCTCGAGGCCCTCGCGGCGCACCTGCCCCAGGCGGACATCGTCGTCTCCTCGACGGCGCGGCCGGGCCACGTGATCGCGCTCGCCGACGTGAAGGCCGCGCTGGAGGCGCGCCGGCGGCGGCCGATGTTCATGCTGGACCTCGCCGTCCCCCGCGACATCGACCCGGCCGTGGGGCAGCT
>DASSUY010000287.1:0-2569 GCA_035706525.1 Steroidobacteraceae bacterium | reverse complement strand
TGAGGCCGCGCGGCAGAATGCGGTGGTCTAGTGGCGCATCGACCTGACGCGCGCCGGCAATCCAGGCCTGACGATCCCCGAGCCTCCACGTGCCGCAAGTCTCACGCGGGCAGGATGTTCGCGTTCAACCGGAAGAGGTTCTGCGGGTCGTACTGGCGCTTCAGCTGCCTCAGCCGGCCGATGTTGCCCCGGTAGTTCTCGTCGATCTTCGGCTGGTGCTCGTCGGCCACCTCGTTCGTGTAGTAGCCGTCCGTGAACGGCAGCAGCTTCGACCAGTAGTCCTTGACGTAGTCCACGTGCGGCCTGCTGTCCGAGCCGAGTTCCCAGGAGACGGCCGCGAAAAGCTCGACGGTGCAGCCGCGATGCGGAAAGGCGGTCGCATCCGGGGCGGTGCGGCCGATGGCGCCGCCGGAGTGCTGGGTGAAGAAAGCCGTCGCCCTCGCGGGATCCGGACGGAAGCCTTCGAGCACCGCGTCCACCAGGCCCGCGGGGACACCCGACAGGAAACCGGCCTTCAGGTACGTGCCGGTGTTCCTCACGTCGGTGTAGTCCCCGCTGCGCTGGATCGCGGTGTAGTCCTGCGCCCTGATCGTGTCTTCGAGCGGCGTGCCGAGCTTGCGCAGCGGCGCGAACACGCGCTCGGCGTCGGCGGCCGGGCCGGAGTACGTCGTCTGGATCATGCAGTAACCCGGCTTGCCGCCGGCCGGGGCATAGATCTCGTAGTCCACGTACATGTCCTCGGACACGGTGTGGCTGTACTCGCCGTAGAACTCGAGCAGCTCGCGCGCCCGCTCGATCGGAAAGGCGAGGTCGCCGCCGATGATCTGCCGCTGCATCGGGTGCAGGGCGAACTCGAAGGCGGTGGCGATCCCGAAGTTCCCGCCGCCGCCGCGGACCGCCCAGTACAGGTCCGGGTTCTCGTCCGCGCTCGCATGGCGCAGTTGTCCGTCCGCCGTCACGATGTCCACGGACTTGACGTTGTCGAGCGCGAGCCCGAAGCGCCGCGCGACGCGCCCGAAGCCCCCGCCCAGCGTGAGGCCGCCGACGCCCGTGTGCGACACGGTCCCGGCCGTGGTCACGAGGCCCTGCGCCATCGTCTCGTGGTCCAGCTCGCCGAGCAGGCTCCCGCCCTCGACGTAGGCGCGGCGGGCGGCAGCATCGACCCGCACGCCGCGCATCCGGGACAGGTCGATCTGGAGCCCGCCGTCGCAGGTCGACTTGCCCGAGAAGCTGTGACCGCCGCACTTCACCGCGAGCAGGAGTTCGCGCTCACGCGCGAAAGTGACCGCGCGCTGCACGTCGGCAACGCCGGTCGGTTGCACGATCAGCGCCGGGTGCTTGTCGAATTGCCGTTGCAGGATCCGGCGGGCCGAGTCGTAGCCCGGGTCGCCCGCCAGGAGGAGCGGCCCGCGCAGGGCCGCCTTCAGTTCCGCGACCGCCGCCTGCTCGATGACGGTCGCCGAGCCGTCGAGCTTGACTGCGGCCAGGCCGCCGGCTGCCTGCGAAGCCGCCTCGTCCAGCGCGCAGAGCCGGGTCGCCGGCAAGGCACAGGCGACCGCGGCGGCCAGCGAGGATTGGACGAAGCGACGTCTATTGATCATGAGTTGCGCTCCACTCCGGGCTTGCATCAAGTCGGCGGGCAATCCACCCGGCTGTTTGCAATCACGACCTTCCCCCCGCGGATGTCCTGCTCGAACAGCTCGGTCTTCACCGATGTCGGCTTGGCACTGATCTGTTCGATGGGCACGCCATCGTTCGTCGTGCCCCCGGTCGTGAAGCTGGTGAACACGGCGTTGTTGAGCGTCAGCCGCATGAAGGTGAACGGCTGCTGTCCTGGCTTGCGTGCCACGACGACGATGAACGGATAGACGACGCCGCTCAGCGCCGCGACGGTGAAAGCGGCACTGGACGCATCCATCGTCTTGACGAAGGTAAGCCCCTGGCAGACGCCTTCCTTGAACCCGAAGGACCACGATTCCACCTGGACGTAGTCCTCCATGCCGCGGTAGGTCGAAGTCCCCGGAATGCCATCGACCCGGACGAAATATTCGGCGGCCCCGGCGGATGGGGCGACGAGGACCGCGGCGACGGCCATCGAAGCACAGAGATTCTTCAGCACGATTGCACTCCCTGAATCAGCGTGGAACCGCATGCTGCCATGCGGCGCGCAATCCCGGAACACGGGAATCGACTCTGGGCGCCTCCCGAACAACCGTATCCGCGGCAAGGCTTTTTCCTGCGGCGCAATAAAATCCCGCGCCGACACACTGCATGCGGCGACTGCCGCTGCGCGATTTGACAGATTCCCGGCGTCCTCAGCGCCCATTTTTCAAGAATCGCCGGCGGAGGTATGGTTCGGCTTACAAAACCCATAAGCGACAATTCAGGGGAGCCTTCATGAGCACGATCCTCGCGCGCGCCGGGCGCGTTGGCCTCTGGTTCCACGACACCTGCAAGGCGCGGCCGCGGTTCGATGACTTCGGCGGCGGCTGAGGCTGCGCGATCCTCAGGATCGGGGCAGCGAATACCCGCCCTGTTCCTCGTGCAGCCTGCGCAGCCGCTCGCCCAG
>DASSUY010000286.1:0-2402 GCA_035706525.1 Steroidobacteraceae bacterium | reverse complement strand
GCCGGCAGCTCCGGCCGGAGCGACAGCATCGGCGTCGGCGTCGCGTACACGATCTGGTGCAGGAGCTTCGCGAGCGCCCCCGCCCGGAACGGGCGGTGGCCGGTCAGCAGCTCGTACATCACCGCGCCCAGCGAGTAGATGTCGGAGTGGTTCGTGAGCTCGAGCGACTGCACCTGCTCGGGCGACATGTAGCTGGGGCTGCCGGCGATCCCCTCGATGCGCGAGAAGTCCGCGTCGTTGTGCAGCGCGATGCCGAAGTCGATCAGCCTGAGGTCGCTGTCGGTCGTCAGCATGAGGTTGCTGGGCTTGATGTCCCGGTGGATCACGCCGCGCGAATGCGCGTAGTGCAGCGCCTTCGCGCACTTGAACATCAGCGTCAGGACGTCCTCGACCGGCAGCAGGTTGTCGGGCCGCGTGTACGCCGCGAGCGTTCGCGCGCCGTGGATGAACTCGGTGACGACGTAGTAGTAGCCGCTCTCCTCGCCAGCGTCGTAGATCGGCATGATGTTCGGGTGCTGCAGCATCCCGACCATGTGCGCCTCGGACAGGAACATCTTGCGCGCGACGCGCGCGCGCGCCGGATCCTCGTCGGGCGCGATCCGGTAGGCCTTGATGGCCACGTCCCTGCCATAGAAGGAGTCGTGCGAGAGGTAGACGGTGCCGGTCGAGCCGCGCCCGACCTCGCGGATCACTTCGTACTTGCCGATTCGCTCGCCGAGGCCGGCGGAGCCTTCGGCGGGCCGCACGATCGTCGGCACGGTTGCGGTAGCGATGGCCGGCTCCTTGCAAGGGATCCCGGCGAACCCAGTTCACCGGAGGCCTTGCGAGGATATTTCGTCAAAACCGGCGGAACCGTGAACCGTATCGCGCTTCACCCGGGGCCGTCGGGGGCCGCCGCGAAGTGGTCGAAACCGTGACCCGCATCTCGCGCGGGCGGCGCGCCGTCGACGCGCACGCCCGGCTCCGCGGAGACCGTGCCGATGCGCTTCAGCACGACGCCGGCGTCCAGGGCCTGGAGCCGCGCCCGCTCCGAGGGGTCGGCGGTGAACAGCAGCTCGTAGTCGTCCCCGCCCCCGAGCGCGAACGACAGGCGGGCCTCCCGCATCGCGACCGAGCAGAGCCCGGCGGACAGCGGCAGCTCGCGGCTCTCGAGGTCGGCCCCGACGCCGCTCGCGGCGCAGAGCTTCGCGAGGTCGCCCGCGAGGCCGTCGGAAACGTCGATGCAGGCGGTCGCGAGGCCGCGCAGCGCCGCGCCCAGGGCGACGCGCGCCTGCGGCAGCTGGAAGCGCGCGAGCAGGGCCTCGCGCGCGCGGCCCTGCGCGGGCAGCCGGCCCGACAGGATGGCGAGCCCGGCCGCGGCATCGCCCGGGGTGCCGCTGATCCACACGTCGTCGCCGACGCGGGCGCCGTCGCGGCGCAGCGCCTGCCCCGCCGGAACCGTGCCACCCACGGTCACGGTGACGGTCAGCGGGCCGCGGGTGGTGTCGCCGCCGACGAGCGCGACGCCGTGCCGGCGCGCCAGCGCGTCGAATCCCGCCGAGAAACCGGATAGCCACGGCTCGTCGGCGGAGGGCAGCGTGATGCCGAGCAGCGCCCAGGCGGGCTCCGCGCCCATCGCCGCGAGGTCGGAAAGGTTGACCGCCAGCGCCCGGTGGCCGACGAACCGCGCATCGAAACCCTTCGGGAAGTGCGCGCCCTCGACGAGTGTGTCGAGCGCGAGCACGAGCTCCTGCCCGGCCGGCACCGCGAGCAGCGCTCCGTCGTCGCCGACGCCGAGCCTGACGTCCGGGCGCGACGCGCCGCCGCGGGCGAAATGGCGGGCGATCAGCTCGAATTCCCCGGAGGCCACGGGCGACCTCAGGCGACTTCGCCGCGCTCGGCGCCGCGGTGCGCGCGCGAGGCGCGGTCGAGCACCGCGTTGACGTAGCGATGCCCGTCGGTGGCTCCGAAGCGCTTGGCGAGCTCGATGCCTTCGTTGATGACCACCCGGTACGGCACCTCGGGCCGGCTCGTCAGCTCCCAGATGCCGAGCGAAAGGATCGCGCGCTCGACCGGGTCGAGTCGCTCGGGCGCGATGTCCGAATGCCGCCGCAGCTCGTCGTCGATCGCGGCCTCGCCAGCGCAGATGGCGTCGACCGCCGCGCGGAAGTACTCGCGGTCGACGCGCGCGTAGTCGGGGGCGGCGGCGAACTGGGCGATAAGCTCGGCGGCCGGCTGCCGCGCCAGCTGGCGCTGGTACAGCGCCTGGACGACGAGCCTGCGCGCGGCGCCGCGTGCCCGCACGGTTTCCCGACCCGGGACGGCCACGTCAGCCGTCCAGCTTGCGGAGGAGCGTCGCGAGCTCGACCGCGGCGAGCGCGGCGTCCGCGCCCTTGTTGCCCTCGCTGCCGCCCGCGCGCTCC
>DASSUY010000285.1:0-11557 GCA_035706525.1 Steroidobacteraceae bacterium | reverse complement strand
TAATAGCGGTCGCCGAACACGGACTGCCATCCCTCGAGCAGCGCCTCGGCTTCCTCGGCACGGCCGGCGAGCAGCGCGCGGCCGACGTCGCCCTCCGCCGCGCCCGACAGCGCGACCAGCCCCCTGCAGGAGGCCGCATCCAGCCACCCGCGCGAGGCCAGCGGCCGGCCGCGCGCCTGGCCCTCGAGGTAGGTGCGGGACACGAGCCGTGTCAGGTTGTGGAAGCCCGCACGGTCCTGGGCCAGCAGGGTCAGCAGGAAAGGCTCGGAGCGCTCGCCGCCGTCCGTCCACCAGAGGTCCGCGCCGATCAGCGGCTTGATGCCCTGCTTCTGCGCCTCGCGGTGGAACTTCACCATCGCGA
Organism: Steroidobacteraceae bacterium; assembly: GCA_035706525.1. Taxonomy (GTDB): domain Bacteria; phylum Pseudomonadota; class Gammaproteobacteria; order Steroidobacterales; family Steroidobacteraceae; genus SCUD01. Next base: position 11,196 of record DASSUY010000285.1, on the reverse strand, counting down.
ACAGGTTGCCGTGGTCCGTGAGGGCAACGGCCGGCATCCGCGCGTCAGCCACCGCCCGCATCAGCTCCGGCACGCGCACGATGCCGTCGACCAGCGAGTACTCCGTGTGGAGGCGCAGGTGGACGAACGCGGGGTTCCGCGGACGGGCGGCGGCGGCAGGCATGACGTGGATCTTAGCGCCTCACCGGCGCAAAGCTCTGCCTGTGGAGCCGGCAGGGGCCATGGGCGTGGAGGCAGTCCAGGTGGTCCTGGGTGGCATACCCCTTGTGGCGGTCGAAGCCGTAGTGCGGGTAGAGGACGGCGGCCCTTGTCATGAACGCGTCCCGCGCGACTTTCGCGAGGATGGACGCAGCGCTGATCTCCGCGACGAGCGCGTCGCCGCGCACGATGGCCTCCATGCGGACCCCGAGCCCGAGCGCCGAGCCGTCGGGGCAACGATTGCCGTCCACGCAGACGCGCGCCGGCGCGACAGCGAGCCCGAACAGGGCGCGCCGCATCGCGAGCAGCGAAGCCTGCAGGATGTTCAGGACGTCGATCTCGCCGGCATCCGCGATCCCGATCGCCCAGGCGGCCGCGCGCTCGCGGATGCGCAGCGCAAGGCGCTCGCGCACCTCCGGCGGAAGCTCCTTGGAATCGCGAAGGCCCGGGATCGGGCGCGTCGGGTCCAGGATGACGGCCGCGGCGAAGACCGGGCCGGCCAGGGGACCGCGGCCGGCCTCGTCCACGCCCGCCGCGAAGCCCCCCGCGCGCCGAGGCGCCCGCGTCCTGAGGACGCTCACGGAGCCTCCCGGCGGGCGAGGTCCAGGATCGCGGCGGCGGCCTTGCCGCTCGCGCCCAGCCGCAATTGCCTGTGGATGGCCGTGAAGAGGTTCTCCAGTTGCCGCACCGCCTCGGGCTCGTCCAGCCAGCGCTCCAGTTCGCGGCCGAGCCGCTCCGGCGTGACCTCGCCCTGGGCGAGCTCAGGGACGACCATGCGCCCCGCCAGGAGGTTCGGCTGGGCGAAATACGGGGCCTTCATGAGTCCCAGGTGGCGCAAGGCGAAGGCCGTCAGGGCGCCGAGGCGGTAGGCGACGACCATCGGCCGCTTGCAGAGCAGGGTCTCGAGCGTCGCCGTGCCGGAGGCGACGAGGACGACGTCCGCCGCCGTCAGCGCGGCCTGGGTGCGGCGCTCGACCACCGCGACGGGCACGCCCGGCGCTGCGCGGGCGAGCGCGGCTTCGAAGGCCGCGCGCGCCTTTTCGCCGGCGAGGGCGGCGATGAAGCCGAGCCCGGGGCGGCGCGCCGCGAGCCAGGCCACGGCGCCCGCGAAGTCCTCCGCGAGCCGCGCGATCTCTCCCGCGCGGCTCCCCGGCAGCACGGCCACGATCGGTCCGTGCTCCGGCAGCCCGAGCTCGCGGCGCGCGGCATCGCGGTTCGGGACGAGCGGCAGCTGGTCCGCGAGCGGGTGGCCGACGAAGATCGAGCGCAGCCCCGCCTCGTCGTAGACGCCGCACTCGAACGGCAGGAGGCACAGCACGAGGTCGACGAAGGCGGCCATGCGGGCCGCGCGCCCCCGCCGCCAGGCCCAGACCTGCGGGCTCACGTACTGCACCGTGCGCAGGCCCGCCGCGTGCAGCGCGGGCGCGAGCCCGAGGTTGAACTCGGGCGCGTCGATGCCGACGAAGACGTCGGGCTTCAGGTCGAGCATCGCGATGCGCACGCGGCGCCGGAGGCCCAGGAGGCGAGGCAGGTGGTGCAGGACCTCGAAGAGCCCCATCACCGCGAGTTCCTCGGCGTCCGCGATGGCCTCGCAGCCGGCCGCCTTCATGCGGGGCCCGGCAACGCCGACGAAACGCGCTGAAGGCGCTTCCGCGCGGATCGCGTCGATGAGGGCGGCCCCGAGGTTGTCGCCGGAGGACTCGCCGGCGACGAGCCCGATGGTCAGCGCGCGCCCCGCAGCCATCAGCGGATGATGCTGCGTTCGCTGGCGCCGAGGAAGTCGACGAAAGGCCGGATTTCCGGCTGGCTCGCGGCGAGCGAGCGCAGCTGCTCGGTCGCCTCGGCGAGCTTGAGCCCCGAGCGGTAGAAGATGCGATAGGCGGCCTTGATGTTCGCGATCTGCGCGGCGTCGAAGCCGCGCCGCTTGAGGCCCTCGCTGTTGATGCCCTTCGGCTCCGCGGGGCTCCCCGCGACCAGGAGGTAGGGCGGCACGTCGCGGGTGACCGCGGCGTTGTTCGCGAGGAAGGCGTGGGCGCCGACCTTGCAGAACTGGTGGATCGCGGAGTACCCGGACAGGATGACCCAGTCGCCGAGCTCGACGTGGCCCGCGAGCGCGGTGCAGTTCGACATCACGACGCGGCTGCCGACGATGCAGTCGTGCGCGACGTGCGAGTACGCCATGAACAGGCAGTCGTCGGCGATGCGGGTGACGGCGTGGCCGCCCGCGGTGCCGCGGTTGATCGTGCAGAACTCCCGGAAGACGTTGCGGTCCCCGACTTCGAGGCGCGTCGGCTCCCCGGCGTACTTCTTGTCCTGGGGCGCATCGCCGATCGAGGCGAACTGGAACACCTTGTTGTCGCGCCCGAGGACGGTCGGGCCGTTGATCACGGCGTGGGGGCCGACCCGGGTGCCCGCGCCGATCCTCACTCCGGGGCCGATGATCGTGTAGGGGCCGATCTCGACCCCCTCCCCGATCTCGGCGTCCGGGGAGACGATCGCGCGCGGGTCGATCAAGGCTTGACCTCCGGCGCCACCATCATCGTCGCGGACGCGGCGACCTGGCCGTCAACCTCCGCCACGGTCTCGAACTTCCAGATGCCGCGGATCGCGCGCCCGAGCGTCGCCTTGAGCACCAGCCGGTCGCCCGGCACCACCGGGCGGCGGAAGCGCGCATCGTCGATGCCGACGAAGTAGAAGCGCGAGTTCTCGTCGGGCACGACGCCGGCGGTCTTGAACGCGAGGATGCCCGCCGCCTGGGCCAGCGCCTCGAGGATGATGACGCCCGGCATCACGGGATTGCCCGGGAAGTGGCCGGGGAAGTAGGGCTCGTTGACGGTCACGTTCTTGACCGCCTCGATGCGCTTGCCCGGCACGCACTCGATCACGCGGTCGACCAGCAGGAAGGGATACCGGTGCGGCAGCTGCGCCAGCACCTCCCGGATGTCCATCGGGAATCCTTCGGTCACGACTTCTTCCCCTCCCCTCCGTCGCGCGCCCGCGCGTCGAGCCGGTGCAGCCGCGCCACGGCGCGGCGCCACTTCCGGGCCTCGATGGCCGGCATGCCGGAGGAGTACATCCCCGGCCCCGGCAGCGAGTGCGTCACGAGCGAGTACCCGGTGACCACGACGCCGTCGCCGATCTCGAGGTGGCCGGCGATGCCGACGGCGCCGCCGATCATGCAGCGGCTGCCGATGACCGAGCTCCCGGAAATCCCGGTGCAGCCCGCGATCACCGTGTGCGCCCCGATGCGGCAGTTATGGCCGACCTGCACCTGGTTGTCCAGCTTGACCCCGTCGGCGATGACGGTGTCGCCGATCGTGCCGCGGTCGATGGTGGTGTTCGCGCCGACGTCGACGTCGTCGCCGAGCCGTACGGTGCCCAGGTGGGGGATCTTCACGTACCCGTCGACGTCCGGCGCGAAGCCGAACCCGTCGCTGCCGATGACGGCGCCCGCCTTCACGGTGCAGCGGTTGCCGATCAGGACGCCGCGGCAGACCGTGACGCCCGACTGCAGGCGGCAGTCGTCGCCGAGGCGAGCCCCTTCCTCGATCACGCAATGGGGTCCGATGGAGCAGCGCTCGCCGACCTCGGCGCCGGGGCCGATGACGGCGCCGGCCCCGACCCAGGCGGAAGCTGCGACTCTCGCCGAAGGTGCGATGTCCGCGCTGCGGGCGCGCCCCGGCTCCACGGGCGGCAGCGGGTGCAGCGCCTGCGCGATGCGCGCGAAGGCGGCATAGGGCCTCGCGCCGATGAGCGCGGCGACCGGGCAGTCGGCGACGAGCTCGCGCGGAAGCACGACGGCCGCTGCGCGCGTCGCGGCGAGCTCCTTGCGGTACCGGGTGCCGGTGCAGAACGAGAGCTGGCCCGGCCCGGCCTCGGCCAGGGAGCCGACGCCCGTGACCTCGAGCGCGGGGGTCGCCGGCGAGCTCGAGTCCGAACCGGACCGCGGCCTCGCCCAGCGTCATTGCCACCGCGGCGCCCCCCTGCGACCGCGCCGGGTCAGGGCTTGGGAGTCGCCGCCGGGGCCGCCGGCGCCTTCGCCTTGATCGCCGCGACGAGTTCCGGCGTGATGTCGATGCCGTCCGCGGCGTACAGCACGCCGTCGCTGACGATCAGCTGGTAGCCGTTGGCGCGCGCATAGGCCTGCACTTCCTGCAGCAGCGCGCGCTGCATCTTGCCGACTTCCTCGTTGCGGCGGAGGTTCAGGTCTTCCTGCAGCTCCTTGAAGCGGCGGTTGACGTTCAGCTCGAGGTCGCGCACCTCGCGCTCGCTGCGGACGCGGTCGGCCTCGGACATCACCGCGGCCTCCTTCTGCAGCTTCTCGCTCTTCTCCTGCAGCGTCTTCTGCTGCGCGGCGACGTCGCGCTGGCGCGGCAGGAACTCGGCCTCGAGCGCGGACTGCGCGGCCTTGGCCTGCGGCGACTCCTCGAGCAGCCGGCCGAAGTTGACGAAACCGATCTTCAGCGCCTGCGCGCCGGCGACGGGCGCGCCGGCGAGGGCGGCGGCGACGATCAGCGCGCAGGAAGCGATGTACCTGGTCATGTGTCTCTGTATGCCTCGATGGTCAGAATGCGGACCCGATGGTGAACTGGAAGCGCTCCACCTCGTCCGGGTAGCGAATGCCGTCCCCCTTGAACTCGTTCAGCGGGAAGCCGTAGCTGAACCTGAAGATGCCCAGCGGCGCGAACCATTGGATGGCCAGGCCGGCGGACTGCTTCAGTTCATTGTAGTCGAACTCGTAGTCGACCGGCGTGCGGCCGTCCAGGCCGACGAAGCGGATGCCCGTGCCCTGCGAGAACACGTTGCCGATGTCGTAGAAGGCGCTGATGCGCGTGCTGCCGCGCCACTTGTCCGGCACCGGAAACAGCAGCTCGGCGCGGCCGACGACCTTCAGGTTGCCGCCGTAGGGGTTGCCGAAGCTGTCCTTCGGGCCGAGGCGGCTCTCGGCGAAGCCGCGCACCGTGTCGGGGCCCCCGGCGAAGAACTGCCGGTAGGGCGGCAGCGAGGTGGTGTCCTTCCCGAGCGCGTCGCCGTAGGCGATGTTCGCGGCCAGCGCCACCGTCCACTGCCTCCAGATCGGCAGCAGCTGCAGGTAGTCGTACCGGACGGTGTAGTAGTCGACCTCGCTCCCGGGCGCCGTCACGGCGAAGCTCAGCGAATGCTGCAGGCCCCGGTCCGCGAAGATCGCGCGGTTGCGCGAGTCGTAATACCAGCTGGCGACCGCCTCGAGGGTGTCGAACTTCGTGCCGAACAGCGTCGTCGTCAGCACGATGGGGTCGTCGTCGGGGTCCGTCGGCGGGATCTCGCGCTCGATGACCCGCGTGTAGGGGTTGCCGTTCGCGCGCACCCAGTCGACCGCCTCGCGCGCGCTGCTCGTCGGGTTGACGATGAGGTCCGAGCGCTGGGCGATCAGCCCGAAGCGCAGCCCCTGGTACTCCGTGATGGGGTAGCCGTACTCGAGCGTGCCCGACATCGTCGTCGTCGAGAAGTCCGAGGCGGCGGAGACGTATTGCGTGACGTCGCGGTACTGCAGCCCGATCGTGCGGGAGACGTTGTCGATCGTCGTGTACGGGTCGGTGTGGGTCAGGCTGTAGCTCTTCGAGTACTTGCCGGCCACGAGCTCGAGCCCGACGCGCTCGCCCGAGCCCATGAAGTTCGAGTGGACGAAGCTGCCGTTCAGCATGATGCCCTGCGACTCGGAATAGCCGACGCCGCCGCTGAACTGTCCCGGCAGGCCCTCCTTGATGTCGTAGTCGACGTCGACGAGGTCCGGCGTCCCGGGGACCGGCGTCGTCTCGTACTCCACCTTCTCGATGTAGGGCAGGCGCTGCAGGCGTTCCTTGGAGCGCTCAAGCAGGGCGTTCGAGAGGTACGAGCCTTCCATCTGGCGCAACTCGCGGCGCAGCACCTCGTCGTCGATCGCGCTCGTGTTGATGAAGTTGATGCGCCGCACATAGGCGCGGTTGCCCGCGTCCACGAAGAACGTGAGGTCCACCGTCTTCGTGTCCTCGTGCGCCGTCGGCACCGGGTCGATCTTGGCGAAGGCGTAGCCGTCCGCGCCGAGCCGGTACGAGATCAGCTCCTGCGACTGCGTGATGAGCTTGCGCGAATACGTCTGCCCCGACTTCACGAGCAGGAGGCGCTTCAGCTGCTCCTCGGGCACCTTCATCGTGCCGGCCAGCTTGACCTCGCCCACCTTGTAGACGTCGCCCTCGTGCAGGTTCATCGTGATGAAGATGTCGTCCATCTCCGGGGCGATCGCGACCTGCGTGGACTCGACCGCGAAGTTGGCGTAGCCGCGGTCCTGGTAGTAGGACGTCAGCTTCTCCAGGTCGCCCTGCAGCGACTCGCGCGAGTAGCGGTCGTCCTGCTTGTACCAGGACAGCCAGCCGGGCGTCTTCAGCTCGAGCTCGTCGAGCAGCTCCTCGTCGTCGTAGGCGGTGTTGCCGACGAGGTTGATCTGGCGGATCTTGGCGCGCTGCCCCTCGACGATGTCGATCTTGATGCGGACCTTGTTGCCCGGCACTTCCTCGACCTGCGGGTCGATGCGCACGGCGTACTTGCCGCGGCTGAAGTACTGGTCGGTCAGGAAGCTGCGCACCTCCTCGAGCACCGAGCGGTCGAAAGTCTTGCCGGTCGCGAGGCCGACGCTGCGCAGCGACTTCTGCAGGTCCTCCGTCTGCAGGTCCTTGTTGCCGGAGAGCTGGAAGCTCTCGATCGAGGGCCGCTCGCGCACGACCACGACCAGGGTCGCCCCGTCGCGGCGGAGCTCGATGTCGCTGAAGAAGCCGGTCGCGAACAGCGCGCGGATGGCCTCCTGCACGTGCCGGGCGTCCAGGCGGTCGCCGATGTTTACCGGCAGGTAGTTGTAGACCGTGCCCTCTGAGATGCGTTGCAGCCCCTCGACGCGGATGTCGCCGACGGTGAAGTCGGTCGCCGACTGCGCGCCGGCCACGCCCCCCCACAGGAGGAGCGCAGCGGCGATCGCGCGCCGGAGCGCGCGGGGCTCGCGCCTGCCGCCCTTCACCCGAACAGCCTCGACAGGTCGTTGTAGAACGCGAAGCCCATCAGGACCACCAGCAGCGCGATTCCGATCTTCTGCCCGATCACCTGCGCCTCCATCGACAGCGGGGCGCCCTACGCCATCTCGGCAAGCTGGAACACGACCTGCCCGCCGTCCAGCACGGGCACGGGCAGCAGGTTCAGCACCGCGAGGGAGATCGAGACCAGCGCCAGGAAGGCGAGATAGTAAGTGAAGCCCTCGGTGGCCGTCAGCCCCGCGTACTGCGCGATGTTGATCGGGCCGGAGATGTTCTTCGTCGAGACCTCGCCCGTGACCATCCGCCACAGGAAGCGCACGGTCAGGGCGCTCTTGTCCCAAGTCGAGCGGATCGCCGGCCCCACGGCGCGGAGCGGGCCGTAGTGCTCGACCGTCCTCATCGACTCGGGAAAGGCGCCCGTCGCCTCCTGCCGGAGCGCGATCCCCACGCGGCCGACGGTCCGTCCGCCGTCCTGGACGGCTTTCGGCACCACGTCGAACTCGAGCCGCTCGGACCCGCGCTGCACCGCGATGCGCGTCGGCAGGCCGGGCCGTGCGCTCACGCGGTTCACGAAGGACTCGGAGTCGTAGAGCCGCTCCCCCTCGACCGTGAGCAGACGGTCGCCTTCGCGGATGCCGGCGGCGTCGGCCGGGTCGCCCGCGACGATCGTCGCGGCGGTCACCGTCACCGGCGGGTGCCAGAACGAGAGGCCGAGTCCCGGGACGAGCATGCCGGGTTCCGTCAGCTGGCGACGCTCCCCTTCCGGCACGCGGATCGTGAGCTCGCGCTCGCCGCCCGCGTCGTTGCGCACGCGCAGCGGCACGGCGCCCTCGCCCGTGATGCCGTCGAGAATCGCGAGCAGCGCCGCTTCCTGCGTCGCAGTCTCGCGCCCGCCGACCGCGACGATGGTGTCGCGCGGGCGCAGGTCCGCCTGCGCGGCGTAGGAGTCCGGCGTCACCGCGCCGATCAGCGGCTTGAGGCCCGGGACCCCGTGCATGAAGAGGATCCAGTAGGCCACGATCGCGAACAGGAAGTTGGCGCCCGGGCCCGCGAGCAGCACCGCGATCCGTGCTAGCGGTGGGCGCCGGTTGAACGCGCGCTCCTCCTCGCCCGGCGGGACCGGCCCGTCGCGCTCGTCCAGGAGGCGCACGTAGCCGCCGAGCGGCACGGCCGACAGGACGTACTCGACGCGGTCGGGATCGCGGCTCACCCGCTTGAGCAGCGTCTTGCCGAAGCCCAGCGAGAAGCGCAGCACCTTGAAGCCGAGGCGACGGGCGACCCAGAAGTGGCCGAACTCGTGCACGGTGACGAGGATGCCGATCGCGACGATGAAGGCGGCGATCGAGGTCAGGATGCCGCCACTCATGCGCCCGCCGCCTGCCGCGTATCGAGTGCCGCGTGCGCGCGCCTGCGCGCCCAGGCGTCCGCCGCGAGCGCATCGTCGAGGCTACGCACCGGCCTCGCCTCGTGCTGTTGCAACACGCTTTCAATGACTCCCGCGATGCCGGCAAAGTTCAGCCGCCGGCCAAGAAACGCGGCGACCGCGACTTCGTTCGCGGCGTTCAGGACGGCCGGCATCGTGCCCCCGGCGCGGGCCGCGTCCTGGGCGATTCGCAGGCATGGAAATCTTTCAAGATCAGGGGCTTCGAACGATAACTTCGCTATCTGGATGAGGTCCAGCCGCGACGCCCCCGAGGCGATCCGCGCCGGCCAGCCGAGCGCGTGGGCGATCGGGATGCGCATGTCCGGCTGGCTCAGTCCCGCGATCATCGAGCCGTCGGCCAGCTCGATGAGCGCGTGGACGATGCTCTGCGGATGGATCACGACGTCGACGGCCTCGGGCGCGACGCCGAAGAGGTGGCAGGCTTCGATCAACTCGAGCCCCTTGTTCATGAGCGTCGCGGAATCCACGGAGATCTTCGGGCCCATGCGCCAGTTCGGGTGCGCGACGGCCTGCTCGGGCGTCACCGCGGCGAGCTCTTCGCGGCGCGTGCGCAGGAACGGCCCGCCGGAGGCGGTCAGGACGATGCGCGCGACGCCGGCGGGGCAGGCGCCCGCGCCGCCGGGCGGCAGGCACTGGAAGGCCGCATTGTGCTCGCTGTCGATCGGGAGCACCGTCGCTCCCGCCCGTCGAGCCGCCTCCAGGACGAGGCTGCCCGCGACCACGAGCGCCTCCTTGTTCGCCAGCAGGAGTTGCTTGCCGGCACCCGCCGCGGCGAGCGTCGACGCGAGGCCGGCTGCGCCGACGATGGCGGCCATCACGGCGTCGGCCTCCGGGAGCGTCGCGACAGTCGTCAAGGCCTCCGGCCCCCCGAGCACGCGCGTCGGCAGGCGCGCCGAAGCGACCTGCTGTGCGAGCTTCGCGGCGGCCGCGCGGTCCGCGAGCGCCGCGACCGCCGGGCGGTGCTTCACGACCTGCGCGAGCAGCGCTTCGTGGCTCGCATGCGCGGCGAGCGCGACGATGCGAAACCGTTCGGGATGGCGCGCAGCGACGTCGAGCGTCGCCTCGCCCACCGTGCCAGTCGAGCCCAGGATCGCGAGCCGCTTCATGCGACCACGCCCATCCAGCCGAGGCCGAGCGCGAGCAGCGGCACGGACGACGTCAGGCTGTCGATGCGGTCGAGGACGCCCCCGTGGCCCGGCAGCAGGCTGCCGCTGTCCTTGAGGCCCACCTGCCGCTTGAACATGCTCTCGAGGAGGTCGCCGACGACCGAGATCAGGATGGCGGCGACGCAGAGCGAGAGGAAGGGAAGCCACGGGAGCTCGAACCACGCGCGGGCGACGAGGCCGACGACGAGGCCCGCGACGAGGCCCCCGATCACGCCCTCCCAGGTCTTGTTCGGGCTGACGACGGGCGCGAGCCGCACGCGGCCGAAGCGGCGGCCCGCGAAATAGGCGCCGATGTCGGCGGCCCAGGCGAGCAGCAGCACGAAGGCGATGAGTTCGCGGCCCCGCCCGCCCTGCATGTAAAGGTGGGCGAGCGCGAGCCAGGTGGGCACGAGCGCCCAGAGGCCGGCGAAGGCCGCGAGCGCCGGGGCGCGGAAGCCGGGCGCCAGCACGATCCAGGCGAACAAGGGGATCCAGCCGAGCATCGTCACCACCATCGCGCGCTGGAAGTCCGGGGGCGCCGCGGTCAGCCGCCACAGCACGGCCATGGAGGCCGCCGCCAGGACGACGTAGGCCGCGCGCGCCACCGGGCGCGCGAGCCCTGCGAGCTGCGACCATTCCCAGGCGCCGAGCAGGAGGAGGGCCGCGAGCGCCAGCAGGGCGAGCTGCGCGGGCAGCGCGAGGAGGACGAGCGCGAGCACCGCGACGAGCGCGATGGCCGTCAGGATGCGCTGGCCGAGCATCAGCGCGCCTTGGCCTTGGCCGCGATGCGGCCGAAGCGGCGCTCGCGCCCGCCGAAGTCGGCGAGCGCGGCTCCGAAGCAGTCCGCGTCGAAATCGGGCCACAGCGTGTCCGTGAACCACAGCTCCGTGTACGCGAGGTCCCAGAGCAGGAAATTGCTGATGCGCCGCTCGCCGCCCGTGCGGATGAAGAGGTCCGGCGCTGGCCGGCCGGCATTCGCGAGCTTCACCCCGAAAGCGGCCTCGTCGATCGAGTCCGCGGCGCGGCTCCCGGCGGCGCATTCGCCCGCGAGCTCCCGCGCGGCCCGGACGATGTCCCAGCGCCCGCCGTAGGCGACGGCGACCGCGAGGTCTAGCCGCTGCCGGTCCGCGGTCTTCGCCTCGGCCGCCGCCATGCGCTCCGTGAGCGCCGGCGCCAGCCGCGACCGGTCGCCGATGAAGCGGATCCGGACGCCGTTCGCGTGCAGCTCGTCGACTTCGCGGTCCAGCGATTCGAGGAAGAGCTGCATGAGCAGGCCGACCTCGGACGCCGGCCGCCGCCAGTTCTCGCTCGAGAACGCGAAGAGCGTCAGCGCGCCCACGCCCGCGCGCACGCACTCCTCGATCGGGAT
>DASSUY010000284.1:0-2644 GCA_035706525.1 Steroidobacteraceae bacterium | reverse complement strand
ACCGGCTGAGACGGTCGGCCGCTTCCCGGCGTCGCCCCAGTCTCCGGCTTTCCCGGTGCTGCCCGCCTCGCGCGCAGGGGTCGCGGGCGTGGAGGCGGATGCCCGGGGCGCGCAGCCGGACCTCGCGGCGGCCTATCGTGCGACGCCGTCCGCGGTCCGGCCGAGCACGCCGCTGATGGCGCCGCCCGCCGATGCCGCGGTCGCGGCCCTCGGCGATTCCATCCAGTCCGCGGAGGCGGCGATCCGCCTCGCCACCCCCGCCGATGCCGCGCCGTCGTCGCCCGCCTACGCGGCGGCGAGTCCCGCGGCCGCGCAACCCGCGCCCTCGCCGCAGGCCGCCGCGCCGGCGGCGGCAGCGACGCCGATGGACCTGCCGGAGCGGGTGGGCAGTGACGACTGGAACGAGGCCGTCGCGCAGCGGCTCGGCCAGCTCGTCGAATCGCCGCATGCGCGGGCGAGCCTCCGGCTCAATCCGCCACAGCTCGGCCCGCTGCAGGTCGAGGTGCACGTCGACGGAGACCGCGCCGTCGTCTCGTTCGCCGTCCACCACGACGCGACCCGCGACGCTCTCGAGCAGGCGATGCCGCGGGTGCGGGCGCAGCTCGAGGGCAGCGGCTTCGCGAGCATCGATGTCGGCGTTTCGCACAATCCCCACCGCGAGCGCCGCGGCGCCGGCGAGGCTTACCTGCAGCCCGCCTTTCTCGCGGATGAAGACCTCGCTGCGGCGGTGGCACCCCGCCCCGCGGCCGCCGCGTCGTCGCGCCTCCTCGACGCCTACGCCTGACGCGCAGGGGCTCCGACTCGCGAAGCGACGGACCGCCCACGCCTGGCGCCGGTTTTCCGTCGAAGCGCCAGGCCGTGCGGGAATCCCGCGGAGGTCCCGTGACTTAACTCCTTGAATCGACGCGCATTCGGTGCCGCCCGCGCGCATGGCATGGAACTTGCTCCGTCCGGTACCAGATGGCGCAGGACGACGACCGCAAGAAACAGGCCGGCGACGAGGCAGCTCCCGCGGCGAAACCGGTGAAGGCCGACGGGGGCGGCGGCCTCGCGGGCGGCATCGCCGGCTACGCGCTGCAATTCGTGCTGATGGTCGGCGCCGTGCTGGTCGGCGGCATGATCTCCGCGAAGCTGCATGGCGGCGCCCCGGCCGAGCCGGCCACGGACGGTGCGGAATCCGCCGCGCCCGCGAAGGCCAAGGCTGCCGCAAAGGGCAAGCCGTCCTCCCGCAAGGTCGCCGTGGCGCCCGCGCGCTACTTCGCCATCGACCCGCCACTCGTCGTCAACCTGTCCGACAACGGCGCCGTGCGCTACCTGCAGGTCAACGTCGAGGTGATGGCGCGCGACGAGAAGGTCATCCAGTCCGTCCAGCAGAACGTCCCGCTCATCCGCAACGACCTCGTGCAGCTGCTGAGCGACCGCCCGCCGCCCGAACTCATGAGCCGCGAGGGGCGCGAGAAGATGCGCGTCGAGGCGCTGTCGGCCGTCAATGCCATCCTCGACCGGGAAGCCGGCGGCGCCCGCGTCGAATCGCTGCTCTTCACCGGGTTCGTCGTCCAGTGACGCCCTCCGAACCGCAGTTCATCGCGCAGCTCCTGAGCTCCACGCTGCTGGTCGCGGCGCTCATCGTCCTGCTCGCCTGGGTGGCGAAGCGGTTGCGCTGGCGCCCGCGGCCGGGCGACGGGCGGCTCGAGGTCCTCGCGGAGTTCGCGGTCGGCGGGCGCGAGCGCATCCTGCTCTTGCGCGTCGGCGACCGCCAGGCGCTCGTCGGCGTCGGCACCGGCACGCTCACCTCGCTGCAGCTCCTCGAATCCCCGGTCGATCTCGGCCCCGGCCCGGCGGCGATTGCGCCCGCGCCCTTCGAGCGCGTGCTGCGCGCCTGGATCGGGGCGCCGCGCACATGAAGCGCGCGCTGGCCGCGATCGCGCTCGGGTTCGCCGCCACCGCGGCCGCCGCCGCCGAGGCGACCGGCGGCATCCCGGCGGTCAGCCTGACCGTCGATCCCGAGGGCGTCAGGACCTACTCCGTCACGATCCAGATCCTGCTGCTGATGACGGCGCTGACGGTGCTGCCGGCGCTGATCCTGTGCATGACCTCGTTCACGCGCATCGTCGTGGTGCTCGCCATCCTGCGCCAGGCGCTCGGCACGCCGAGCACGCCGCCGAACCAGGTGCTGATCGGACTCTCGCTGTTCCTGACGCTGTTCGTGATGTCGCCGGTGCTGGGCGGCGCCTGGAACGACGGGGTCGCGCCCTACCTCGACGGCAGGATCGAGGCGAAAGCCGCGCTCGAGCGGACGATCGCGCCGCTGCGCTCGTTCATGCTGAAGCAGACGCGCGAGTCGGACCTGAAGGCGATCGGCGAGATCGCGGGGCAGGGCGAGTTCGCCGACCCGGACGCGGTGCCGCTGACGGTGCTGATCCCCACCTTCATCACGAGCGAGCTGAAGTCGGCCTTCCAGATCGGCTTCGCGATCTTCCTGCCCTTCCTCGTCATCGACCTCGTCGTCGCGAGCGTCCTGATGTCGATGGGCATGATGATGCTCTCGCCGATGCTCGTGTCGCTGCCCTTCAAGATCATGCTGTTCGTGCTGGTGGACGGCTGGACGCTGCTGGTCGGCATGCTCGCCGCCAGCTTCCAGTCC
>DASSUY010000283.1:0-18060 GCA_035706525.1 Steroidobacteraceae bacterium | reverse complement strand
TCATCCACGCCGCGCCCGGCTCCTCGTTCCAGTGCTCGATGCTGCCGCCCGGCTGCAGGATCTCGTACGGGCTCATCGTGGCGTCGCCGACGATCACGAGCCGGTAGTCCGGGCCGTAGGTGCGCATGAGCTGGGGCAGGGCAGTGCGCTCGCCGAAGCGCCGCCGGTTGTCCCGCCAGACGGACTCGTAGACGAAGTTGTGGAAGTAGAAGTGCTCGAGGTGCTTGAACTCGCCGCGCGCGGCCGAGAAGAGCTCCTCGCAGATGCGCACGTGCTCGTCCATCGAGCCGCCGACGTCGAGGAAAAGCAGCACCTTCACCGCGTTGTGGCGCTCCGGGACCATGCGGATGTCGAGGAGGCCCGCGCGCCGCGCCGTCGCGTCGATCGTGCCGTCGAGGTCGAGCGTGTCCGCGGCGCCCTGGCGCGCGAAGCGCCGCAGCCGCCGGAGCGCGATCTTGACGTTGCGCGTGCCGAGCTCGACGCCGTCGTCGAGGTTTGCGTACTCGCGGCGCTCCCAGACCTTGACAGCGCGCCGCTGCCCGCCCGGCCCGCCGATGCGGACGCCCTCCGGGTTGTAGCCGCCGTGTCCGAAGGGTGAGGTCCCGCCGGTACCGATCCAGCGGCTGCCCCGCTCGTGCCGCGCCCTCTGCTCGGCCAGCCGGTCCCGCAGCGCCTGCATCAGCGCCTCCCAGCCGCCGAGCGCCGCGACTTGCGCCTTCTCCTCCTCGGTGAACTCGCGCGCGAGGAGCTTCTCGAGCCATTCCGCGGGAAGCTCGCCGGCGAGCAGGTCCTCGAAGGCCGCGCCGGCGCCCCGGTAGAACGCGTCGAAGGCGCGGTCGAAGCGGTCGAAGTGCCGCTCGTCCTTCACGAGGATCGTCCGCGCGAGGAAATAGAACTGCTCCACAGGCGGCGAGCAGGGGACTGGCACCTTTGCCGGATTTTCGGCAAAGGTGCCTGTCCCCTTTTCCCCGAATCCGACGATCCCCTTCTTCAGCGCCTCCAGCAGCGCGAGGAACTCCGTCAGCCCTGCCGGCACGCCGGCGGCGCGCAGCATCAGGAAGAAGCGGATCAGCATCGCGCGCGGCGGCGCGTCAGCCGGGCCGGCCCGCGCGGCGGTCCATGAACACGAGCTGCTCGAAGAGGTGGACGTCCTGCTCGTTCTTGAGGAGCGCACCGTAGAGCGGCGGGATCGCGGTCTTCGAGTCGCCCGCGCGCAGCGCCTCGGGCGGGATGTCCTCGGCCACGAGCAGCTTGATCCAGTCGAGCAGCTCCGAGGTCGAGGGCTTCTTGCGCAGGCCCGGCACCTCGCGGATCCGGTAGAACGCGGCGAGCGCCTCGGACAGCAGCGCCTTCTTGAGCCCCGGGAAGTGCACGCCGACGATGCGCTCCATCGTCTCCGCGTCCGGGAAGCGGATGTAGTGGAAGAAGCAGCGCCGGAGGAACGCGTCCGGGAGCTCCTTCTCGTTGTTGCTGGTGATGAAGACGATCGGCCGGTGGCGGGCGCGCACGAGGCGCTGCGTCTCGTGGACGTAGAACTCCATCCGGTCGAGCTCGCGCAGCAGGTCGTTCGGGAACTCGATGTCGGCCTTGTCGATCTCGTCGATCAGCAGCACGGCGCGCGTCTCGCTCTCGAAGGCCCGCCAGAGCATGCCCGGCACGATGTAATTCGCGATCTCCTTGACGCGCTCGTCGCCGAGCTGCGAGTCCCGAAGGCGCGACACCGCGTCGTACTCGTAGAGGCCGTGCTGGGACTTGCTCGTCGATTTGACGTGCCATTCGTAGAGCGGTGCGCCGAGCGAGCGCGCCACCTCGACCGCGAGCTGCGTCTTGCCCGTCCCGGGCTCGCCCTTGACGAGCAGCGGCCGGCCGAGCGTCGCCGCGGCACCGACGGCGAGCGCGAGCTCGCCGGTCGCGACGTAGCTGTCCGATCCCGAAAAGGGGACGCTCACCTTTCTTCTTGCCTCAGGACTTCTTCGCGGCGCCGGCCATCAGCTGCTTGAGGTCCGCGAGCACGGCCTCGGAGTGACCCTTCGGGTCCACCTTCACGTAGTGCTTCGCGATGCGACCCTCGGGATCGATGATGAAGGTGTCGCGCTGCGAGAGCACCATGTCCTTGTAGGTCGTGAGCGTGCCGTAGGCGGCCGCGGTCGTCTTGCCGGAGTCCGCGAGGATCGGGAACGGCAGGCTGTGCTGCCCGGAGAACGCCTTGTGCGAGGCGACGTCGTCGACGCTCACGCCGAGGATGACCGCGCCCATGTCGCGGTAGGCGAATATGTTGTCCCGGAACTCGCAGGCCTGCGTCGTGCAGCCGGGCGTGTTGTCCTTCGGGTAGAAGTACAGGACGACCCACTTGCCCTTGTAGTCCGCGAGGTCGTGCCACTCGCCCTTCTGGTCCTGGAGCCGGAAACCGGGCGCGGCCGAGCCTACGGCGGGGGCCTCGCCGGCCGCCACCGCGGTGGCGAGGGTGATCGCGAGCGCGGCGGCGGCGCCCCGCAGGAATCGTTTCATGGGGATACCCTCCGGTTCTGGCAAGCTGCGCCGGCTTCGCGGGCGCGGATCGCATAGTATCGCGGCCTGTCGAATGAAGACCAAGAAGCCGCCACGGGGTTCCTTTTCATGGGCATGACCGGCACCCGGCCGCGCGTCGCGCTCCTGCTGCCGGGCGGCGGCGCCCGCTCGGCCTACCAGGTCGGCGTGCTGAGCGCGATCGCGAGCTGGTTGCCGGCGGGGTCGCCGCTGCCGTTCGAGATCGTCTGCGGCACCTCGGCCGGCGCGATCAACGCCGCGGTGCTCGCATCGCGCGGGCAGGACATGGGTGCGGCGGCCGCCGACCTCGAGCGCGTCTGGGGCGGCTTCCGCACGGGCCAGGTGTTCCGCGCGGGCCAGCTCGACATGCTGCGCTCGGGCCTCCAGCTGTTCGCCGCGCTGCTGACCGGCGGCTGGCTGCAGCGCATGCCCCGGTCGCTGTTCGACAGCAGCCCGCTGCGCGCGCTGCTCGCCCGGAGCATCGACTTCGACGTGCTCGCGCGCAACGTCGCCGCGGGCCGCCCGGACTCGCTGGCGGTGACCGCGACCTCGCTGTCCGCCGCCGAGTCGGTGACCTTCGTGCAGACTTCCCGGCCCTTCGAGCCGTGGGAGCGCGTGTCGCGGCGCGGCGTCGCGGCGCGGATCGGCGTCGACCACCTCATGGCGAGCGCGGCGATACCGCTGCTGTTCCCGGCGGTCCCGATGGAACTCGGCTACTTCAACGACGGCGCATCCCGGCAGTCGACCCCGCTGGCGCCCGCGATCCACCTCGGCGCCGACCGCATCTTCGTCATCGGCGTGCGCCACCCCGGGCGGGCGCGCGCCGAGGGCGCGCAGCAGCCGAACATGGCCGAGCAGTTCGGCTTCCTGCTCGACGCGCTGTTCATGGAGGGCCTGCAGGCGGACCTCGAGCGCCTGAACCGGGTGAACGTGCTGCTCGCGCGGGCGGCGCCCGGCAAGGCGCCGGGCGCGATGCGGCACGTGGACGCGCTGCTGCTGCAGCCGAGCGAGGATCCCGCGGAGGCGGCGCTCGCGAACCGCGCGGCGATGCCCGGGGCGCTCCGGGCGCTTCTGCGCGTGCTCGGCGCGAGCGGCGTGCGCGGCGGCCGGCTGCTGTCCTACCTGATGTTCGAGGCGCCGTACACGCGCCGGCTCATCGAGGACGGCCAGCGGGACGCGAGCCGGCGCCGCATGGAGATCGGCAGCTTCATCGGCGTCGGCTGACGCCCGCGATCAGGCGAGGAAGAGCGCGCCGAGCCCGAGCAGCGCCGTGTAGCCGACGACGTCGGTCACCGTCGTGAGGATCACGCCGCCCGCGAGGGCGGGATCGATGCGCAGGCGCTTCAGCGCCATCGGGATCAGCACGCCCGCCATCGCGGCTGCCACGAGGTTGATCACGACCGCGATGAAGACGACGGCCGGCACGCCCCAGCTGCCGAGCCAGAGGCGCACCACGGCCGCGATCAGCGCGGCGCAGGCGAGGCCATTCAGCGCGCCGACGCCCAGCTCCTTGAAGAAGAGCCAGCGGGCGTTCGCGGGCTGGACCTGGCCGACCGCGATGGCGCGGATGATGAGCGTGACCGTCTGCGTGCCGGCGATGCCGCCCATGCTCGCGACCACCGGCATCAGCGCCGCGAGCGCGACCACCTGCTCGATCGTCGCCTCGAACAGCCCGACGACGCGCGAGACCACGAGCGCGGTCCCGAGGTTGATGCCGAGCCAGAGCGCGCGCCGCCGGGCGGACTTGCGCACGCCCGCGAACAGGTCTTCCTCGTCCTCGAGGCCCGCGGCGGCGAGGGAGGCGTGCTCGGCCTGCTCGCGCACGACGTCGACGACGTCGTCGACCGTGATGCGCCCGAGGAGCCGGCCCTCGGGCGAGACCACGGCCGTCGACATCAGGTCGCGCGATTCGAAGTGCGCGGCGACCTCGGCCGCCGACAGCTCGGGCGGGACCGGCGCGACCTCGGGGTCCATCTCGCCGTCCACGGTGCGCTCGGGATCCGCGGTCAGGAGCCGGGTGAGCGGCAGCGCGCCCAGATAGCGGTCCTCGCGGTCCACGACGAACAGGCAGTCAGTCCGCTCCGGCAGCTCGCCGCGCATCCGCAGGTACCGGATGACGACGTCGAGCGTCACGTCCGGGCGCACCGTGACCGTGTCGGTGTTCATGAGGCCGCCGGCCGTGTCCTCCGGGAAGGCGAGCACCGTCGTCAGCCGCACGCGATCCTGCTGGTCCATCGAGCGCAGCACGCGCTGGGTCAGGGCCTCCGGCAGGCCCGACAGCAGGTCCGCGAGGTCGTCCACGTCGAGGCCCTCGGCCGCCGCGACCACTTCCTCCGGCCGCATGCCGGCGAGCAGCGATTCGCGGACGTCCTCGGGAAGCTCGACGAGCACCTCGCCCTGGACCTCGGGGTCGACCAGCTCCCAGACGAGGGCGCGCTGCGGCGGCGGCATGGACTCGAGCAGCAGCGCGATTTCGGCGGGCGGCAGCGCGTCCACCATGCGGTCGGCGCCGCGCAGGCTGCCGGCGAGGGCTTCCTGGATGGCCGCGAAGCGGGCGCCGCGGTCGCCGCCGGCGGGCGCGACGGTCGTCACTGCGGCAGCGCGTTGTGGCGCACGAGCAGGCCCGGGTACTTCCCGCGGAAATGGTTCGCGAGCCGCTCGACGAGGTAGACGGAGCGGTGCTGGCCGCCGGTGCAGCCGACGGCGACCGTGAGGTAGCCGCGGTTCGCGGCCTCGTACTCCGGCAGCCGGCCCTCGAGGAACTGCACGAGGTCCGAGAACAGCCGCTCGACCTTCGGGCTCGCCTCGAGGAACTCGACGACCTTCGGATCGCGCCCCGTGAGCGGCTTGAGCGCCGGCTCCCAGTAGGGATTCGGCAGGGTCCGCGCATCGAACACGAAGTCCGCGTCGCCCGGCACGCCGTGCTTGAAGCCGAACGACTCGAACAGGATCGAGAGCCCGGCGGACTGCGGCTCGACGCGCTTCGCGACGAGGTCGCGGAGCTCGTGCACGCTCATGCGCGAGGTGTCGATCACGAGGTCGGCGCTGTCGATCAGGGGGTGCAGGAGCCGTCGCTCCTCGGCCACGGCGTCGGCGAGGCCGACGCCCTCCCGCGCGAGCGGGTGTCGCCGCCGCGTCTCGCCGTAGCGGCGGAGGATGACGTCATCCTCGGCGTGGAGGTAGAGCACGTCGCAGCGCAGCCCGGAGCGCCGCAGGTCGGAAATCAGCGAGGGGATGGAGGCGAGGTCGGCCGGGCGGTTGCGGGCGTCCAGCCCGACCGCCAGCCGGCGGTACATGGGTTCCTCGCTGCGCAGGGAATGGGAGACGAGCGCGTGGACGAGGCCCGCGGGGATGTTGTCGATGCAGTACCAGCCGAGGTCCTCCAGCATGTTGAGCGCGACGCTCTTGCCGGATCCCGAGAGGCCGCTGACGACCGCGAGCCGCGTCACCTTGCGGTTCCGTTCAGGTGGGCCTGCCGCGCGCGACCTCGGCCGCGTGGTGGTCGGAGACCTTCTCCTTGTGCTTGCGCACGCGCCGCTCCAGCTTGTCGGCCAGCGCGTCGATGGCGGCGTACATGTCCTCGTGCCGCGCGTCCGCGTGCAGCACGGCGCCGCTGACCCCGACCGTCGCCTCGGCCTTGTGCTCGAGCTTCTCGACCGTCAGCACGCAGTGCACGTCGACGACGCGCTCGAAATGCCGCTGCACGCGGTCGAGCTTCTTCGTGACGTAGTCCCGGAGCGGCGGGGTGATCTCGACGTGGTGGCCGGTCAGCGTCAACTGCATGGCATTTCCTCCGTGATGTCCGTGCGCGCTCAGCGCGCGGCCTGCCGGCGCGCGCTCGAGGGCGCGATGCCGAGCGATTCGCGATACTTGGCGACGGTGCGCCGCGCCACCTGGATGCCGTCCGCGGCCAGCAGCTCGGTCAGCTGCTGGTCCGACAGCGGCGCGCCGGGCGGCTCCGCGGCGATCAGCTTCCGGATCTTGGCACGGATCGCGGTCGAGGAGACCCCGGCGCCGTCCTCCCCGGCGACCTGGCTCGAGAAGAAGAACCGGAACTCGAAGACGCCCCGCGGCGTGTGCAGGTACTTGCCCGTCGTCACGCGCGAGATGGTGGACTCGTGCATGCCGACCGCCTCCGCGACGTCGCGCAGGATCATGGGCTCCATGGATTCCTCGCCGCGGTCCAGGAAGGCCTGCTGGCGCTCGACGATCGTGCGGGCGACCTTCAGCATGGTCTCGTTGCGGATCTCGAGGCTGCGCAGCAGCCAGCGCGCCTCCTGGAGCTGCGTGCGGAGCACGGCATGGTCGGGGGCGCGGGTGATCATGCCCGCGTAGCTCTCGTTCAGCCTCACGCGCGGCAACGCCGACGGGTTCAGCTCGACGATCCAGCCCTGCGGCGTGCGGCGCGCGTACACGTCCGGCACCACGTACTCGGTGCGCAGCGCCTCGAAGGCGGCGCCGGGGCGCGGGTGGCAGCTGCGCACGAGCGCGAGCGCGACGTCGAGCTCCTCGCCGGAGACGCGCATCTCCCGCTGCAGGGCCGCGAGGTCGCGGCCGGCCACCAGCTCGAGGTGGCGGTGGGCGAGCGTGCGGGCCGTCGCGAGGCCCGGCGTCGACGGCTCGAGCTGCGCGAGCTGCAGGCCGATGCATTCGGCAACCGAGCGCGCCCCGACGCCCGCGGGGTCGAGCTGCTGCACGACGCCGAGCACGCGCTCGACGGCCGCGACGTCGGCCGGCGCCTCCGCGGACGCCGCCTCTGCGATCGCCTCCAGCGAGTCCGTCAGGTAGCCGTCGTCGTTGATCGCATCCACGATCGCGCGCGCGATCGCGAGGGAGGCGGGCGGCAGGCGAGCGAGCTCGAGCTGCCACAGGAGATGGTCGCGCAGCGTGCGCCCGGACTCGTCCGGGAGCTCGAGCTCGCCGTCGCCGGAGCCTGACCACGGCGTCTCCGCCTCGACGGCGTTCGGCTCGCTCCAGTCCTCGCCGATCTCGACGACCGCCTCCGCCTCCGCGGCGGGCTCCGCCTCGGCCGCCGGATCCTCGCCGGGCCCGGACGGGGCCGCATCCAGCGTCCAGGTCGCGTCGAAGTCCTCGTCGGACTCGAGCATCACGTTGGTCTCGAGCGCCTCGAGCACCTGCGCCTGCAGCTCGATCGTCGGAAGCTGGAGCAGGCGGATCGCCTGCTGCAGCTGCGGCGTCATCGTGAGCTGCTGGCCGATCCTGAGCTGGAGGCTGGGCTTCATCATGGGCGGTGGAGAAGGGGGCGTGCCCCTCTTGCGTCCTCGCGTCGCGGTCCGTCGGCGGCCCGGCCGGGAAAGGGGGTGTCACCCCCTCTTCTCAAAGCCGGAAATCCTGCCCCAAGTAGACCTTGCGCACGTCGGGATTTGCAAGGATCTCGTCCGCGGATCCGGAGGCGAGCACCGTGCCCTGGTTGACGATGTAGGCGCGCCCGCAGATCCCCAATGTTTCCCGCACGTTATGGTCGGTGATCAGGACGCCGATTCCGCGGTCGGCGAGGTGGCGGGCGATGCGCTGGATGTCGTGCACCGACAGCGGGTCCACGCCTGCGAACGGCTCGTCGAGCAGGATGAAGGAGGGGTTCGCCGCGAGCGCGCGCGCGATCTCGACGCGGCGCCGCTCGCCGCCGGAAAGGCTCATGCCGAGGCTCTCGCGCAGGTGCGCGACGTGCAGCTCCTCGAGCAGGGACTCGAGCGCCTCCTCGCGCCCGGCGGCGTCGAGGTCGTCGCGCGTCTCGAGGATGGCCTTCACGTTGTCGACGACCGTCATGCGCCGGAAGATCGACGGCTCCTGCGGCAGGTAGCCGACGCCGCGCCGCGCGCGCGCGTGCATCGGCAGCTCCGTGATGTCCTCGCCGTCCAGCGTGATCTGCCCGCCGTCGCAGGGCACGAGCCCGACGATCATGTAGAAGGCCGTGGTCTTGCCGGCGCCGTTCGGCCCGAGGAGGCCGACGACTTCGCCGCTCGAGATCGATAGCGAGAGCGAGGAGACGACCTTGCGCTTGCGGTAGCTCTTCTCGAGCCCCGCGGCGGCGAGCTCGCTCATGGCTCGGGTTTCGGCGGCGACTGCGCCGGCTCGTCGGGCTGGATGGTGATCACGACCGGGCCCTGGGAGACCACGCGCTGGTCCGTCACGCTGTACACGAGCTGCGCGCCGTTGATCTCCTTGCCGTTGTCCGACAGCCACGCGTCGCCCTCGAGCACGACGGTGCCGCGCTTAAGGTTGTAATCGATGTTGTTCGCGTGCCCCTCGGCCTGCTCCTCCGCGCGCGCCTGCCGGAAGGTCGCGGGCTTCCCGGTCACGGTCGCGCTCGCGATCTCGCCGGCCTGGATGTGGACGCGCGCCGTGTCGCTCTCGACGCTCGAGTCGGGCGTCGAGATGCGGACCGAGCCGGTGAACTCCCAGTGGCTGTCCTTGATGTCGAGCCCGTTCGCGACGGCGGCGTCCGCGACGATCCTGATGTCGCCCTGCGTGATCGTGATGCCGTCGAACCGGAAGACGCCCTTCGAGTAGTCGAAGTCGGTGCCGCCGCGCGACTCCACCTGGATCGGGGCCTGCTCGCGCTCCTGCGCGCCCGCGGCCAGCGCGCAGGCGGCGAGGAGCGCGGCGGCCGCGCGCTTACTGGACGAAGCGGCCACTGACGTCCGAGTCCAGGTGCACGAGGCCCGCCTTCAGGTCGGCCCGCATGCCGAGCGCCCGCAGGCGGTGCGTGCCGAAGGCGAGCTCGACCGAGGAGCGCGTGTCCGCCGTCTCGGCCTCGGTGTCGAGCGAGAGGCGCGCCGTGTACAGCTCCGCCGCGACCGGGCTCTCGCCCGGCTGGCCGGTGAGCCGGACGTCGCCCTCGAACTCGACGACGCGGCCGCCCGGGGGGACCCGCGCCTCGGCGGACGTCAGGTGCCAGCGGCGGCCGGTCGGCGCGTGGTAGTCCACGGCGACGTCGGACAGCCGCACGACGCCGGTCGCCGGTTCCTCGGTCGCGGAGATCGACTGCAGGCCGATGCGCAGCTTCCCGTCCGCGCCGAACTCCTCGAGGTCGACGCCCGTCAGGTAGTAGCCCGGGCGCTGGACGTCCGCCGGCCCCTCCGGTGCGGCGGGCTTCACGAGCCGCCATTGCAGCAGCGCGGCCCCGAGGGCGAGCAAGCCGGCGAGCAGCAGGATGCGCGCCGTCATGGGCGCCCCCGCGCGGCCAGCAGGAAGTCGCAGAATTCCCGCACGGCGCCGCGGCCACCCGCGGCGCGGGTGACGTGCTTCGCGGCCGCCAGCACCTCGGGATGGGCGTCGGCGACCGCCGCCGGCAGGCCGACCGCAGCCATCAGGCCGAGGTCCGGCGTGTCGTCCACGAGGCAGGCCACGCGGCGCGCCTCGATGCCGCGGCGTCCGAGGAGCTCGGCGAGGGCGCGCGGCTTGTCGGCGACGCCCTGCGCGACGTCGGCGACGCCGAGCTCCCGCATGCGCGCCGAGACCGCCGCGGAATCGCGGCCCGAGATGACGGCGACGCCGACGCCCGCCGCGGCGAGGCACTTGATGCCGTGCCCGTCGCGCACGTCGAAGGCCTTGAACGCCTCGCCGCCCTCGCCGAACCAGAGCCGGCCGTCGGTCAGCACGCCGTCCACGTCCAGCACGAGCAGCGCGATCTCGGAGGCCGGCGTCACATCACACCCGCGCGCAGCAGGTCGTGCACGTTCAGCGCGCCTACGAGCCGCCCGCCGTCCTCGAGCACGAGCAGGCCGTTGATCGAGTGCTTCTCCATCATCAGCACGGCCTCGGCCGCGAGCTCGTTCGGGCCGATCGAATGGGGGCTGCGCGTCATCACGTCCGCCATCGTGCTGCCGTGCACGTCGACGCGGCGGTCCAGCGCGCGGCGCAGGTCGCCGTCGGTGAAGATGCCGACGACCTTGCCGCCGCCGTCCACGACCGCGGTGAGGCCGAGGCGCTTGCGCGACATCTCGATGAGCCCCTGCGGAAGCGGCGTGTCGGGTCCGACCACGGGAAGGTCGTCGCCGCGGCGCATGACGTCGGAGACGCGCAGCAGGAGCCGCCGCCCCAGCGAGCCTCCGGGGTGCGAGCGGGCGAAGTCGGCCTCGGTGAACCCGCGGTGCTTCAGCAGCGCGACCGCGAGCGCGTCGCCCATCGCGAGCGCCGCCGTCGTGCTGGCCGTGGGGGCGAGGTTGAGCGGGCAGGCCTCCGCCGGCACGCTGACGTCGAGGTGCGCGTCGGCCGCGCGCGCGAGCGTCGAGGCCGGGTTGCCCGTCATCGCGACGAGCCGCGCGCCCATGCGCTTGAACAGCGGCAGGATCGTCAGGAGCTCGGCGGTCTCGCCGGAATGGGAGATCGCGAGCACGACGTCGTCCCGCGTGACCATGCCGAGGTCGCCGTGGCTCGCCTCGGCGGGATGCAGGAAGAAGGCGGGCGTGCCGGTGCTCGCGAGCGTCGCCGCGACCTTGCCGCCGACGTGGCCGGACTTGCCCATGCCCGAGACGACGACCCGCCCGGTGCAGGCCAGGATGATCCGGCAGGCCTGCCCGAAGTCGGCCCCGAGCCGGTCCACGAGCTCCCCGACCGCGCGCGCCTCGATCCGGAGCGCTTCGCGCCCCATCTCGACCAGGCGGCTGTCGGCGTCGTCATTCATGGGTCGGCGCGGCTTGGGGCGGTTCCGCATCATACAGTCCGGCACCGTTGGATAGAATGCGGGCATGGACGCCGAGGAGATCACCGGGCACATCCGGACCGCGCTGCCGGGCGCGACCGTGCGCGTCGCGACGGAGGACGGCGTGCATTTCGCGGCGCTCGTCGTCGCCCCGCAGTTCGACGGCCTGCGACCGCTGCAGCGCCACCAGCTCGTCTACCGCGCGCTCGGCGCCGCGGTCGGCGGCGCGATCCATGCGCTCCAGCTCGACACGCCGACGCCCGAAGAGTGGGCGAAGCGCGCGGGCGCCTGAGACCGGGGACGCGCCCTGGACAGATTCCGGATCACCGGCGGACGCCCGCTCGAGGGCGAGGTCCGCGCCTCGGGCGCCAAGAACGCAGCGCTCCCGATCCTCGCCGCGGGACTCCTGACGGACGCGCCCCTCACGATCCGGAACGTCCCGCAGTTGCACGACGTGACGACGATGCGGCGGCTCCTCGCCCGCATGGGCGTCGGCGTGACCGGGGAAGAGGAGGGCACGGTGCGCATCGACGCCGCCTGCATCGCCGAGGCCGTCGCGCCCTACGAGCTCGTGAAGACGATGCGCGCCTCCATCCTCGTGCTCGGTCCGTTGCTCGCGCGCCAGGGCGAGGCGCGCGTCTCGCTGCCCGGCGGCTGCGCGATCGGCGCCCGCCCGGTCAACCTGCACGTCGCGGGGCTCGAGGCGATGGGCGCGGAGATCGAGATCGAGGGCGGCTACATCCACGCGAAGGCCGGGCGGCTCAGGGGCGCGCGCATCGTGCAGGAAACCGTGACCGTCACGGGCACCGAGAACCTCATGATGGCGGCGACGCTCGCGAGCGGGCGCACCGTGATCGAGAATGCCGCGCGGGAGCCCGAGGTCGTCGACCTCGCGGCCTGCCTCGCGGCGATGGGCGCCTCCATTTCCGGCGCCGGCACCGACACGCTCGTCATCGAGGGCCGCGACCGCCTCGGCGGCTGCGAGTACCGCGTGCTGCCGGACCGCATCGAGACCGGGACCTTCCTGGTCGCCGGCGCGATCACCGGCGGGCGCGTCCGCGTCACGGACACCGAACCTTCGCACCTCGACGCGGTCATCGCGAAGCTGCGCGAGGCGGGCGCTGAAGTCGGCATCGGCGGCGACTGGATCGAGGTCGCGATGAAGGGGAGGCCGCGCGCCGTCGACGTGCGCACGGCCCCGCACCCAGGCTTCCCGACCGACATGCAGGCGCAGTTCGCGGCGCTCGACGCCGTGGCGGACGGCGTCGGCACGATCGTCGAGACGATCTTCGAGAACCGTTTCATGCACATGCTGGAGCTGCGGCGCCTCGGAGCCGACGTCCGCATCGAGGGCCACACCGCCGTCGTGCACGGCGTCCCGCGGCTCTCCGGCGCGCCGGTGATGGCGACGGACCTGCGCGCCTCCGCGAGCCTCGTGCTCGCGGGGCTCGTCGCCGAGGGCACGACCGACGTGCAGCGCATCTACCACATCGACCGCGGCTACGAGCACATCGAGGAGAAGCTGCGGGGACTCGGCGCCGACATCCGGCGACTGCCGGGCCCGGCGACCTGATAAAAAGGGGACGCTCACCTTTTCCGGAAAGCCAGGGGGCTTCTTCTCCAAACCGCAATCCTTCCGGAAAAGGTGAGCGTCCCCTTTTTCAGGACGAGCGGGTCGCGCCGGCCTGGGGCGGGCGCTCGACGACCTCGAGGCGGACGTTGTGCTCGAGCCCCTCGGGTTCCGACGGCGAACGCCGCCAGAGCCGCAGCCGCACCGGCTGGCCCGGCTTCAGCAGGGCGATGCTCGCGAGCAGGTCCTGGGCCCCGCGCAGCGGCTTGCCGTTCACCTGGGTGATGACGTCGCCCTGCCGGATGCCCTGGGCGTCGGCCGGGCTGTTGCGGTAGACGAGCCGCACCAGCACCGAGCCCTCGGGCAGGCCGGACTGCTCGATCGCCTCCGGCGCGATGTCGCTCGGCACGACCCCGATCCAGCCGCGGATCACGCGGCCGTCCTTCAGGATCGCCTCGACGACGCCGCGCACGAGGTCCACGGGGATCGCGAAGCCGATGCCCTCGATGCCGGCCTGGCGCAGGATGCCGCTGTTGATCCCGACCAGCTTGCCCTCGGCGTTCACGAGCGCGCCGCCGGAATTGCCGAGGTTGATCGCGGCGTCGGTCTGGATGAAGTTCTCGAACGTCGAGACGCCGAGGCGACCGCGCCCCGTCGCGCTCACGATGCCCTGCGTCACGGTCTGGCCGAGGCCGAGGGGGTTTCCGATCGCGAGCACCGGCTCGCCGACGCGCAGGGTGTCCGAGCGGCCGGGCGGCATGATGGGGAGCGTCCCGAGGCTGATCTTGAGGACCGCGAGGTCGGTGTCGGGGTCCACGCCGACGAGCGTCGCCGGCCCGGATTTTCCGTTCGAGAGCTCGACGCTGATCTGCTGCGCCTGGGCGATCACGTGGTAGTTCGTGACCACGTGGCCCTGCACGTCCCAGATGACGCCGGAGCCGAGGCTGCGCTCGACCCGCGCCCGGTAATCCGGCCACACGTCGCCGAACAGCTGCGCGAACTGCGGCGGAAGGCCGGATGCCACGCGCCGTTCCGCGAAGATGTTGACGACGGCGGGCGCCGTCGCCTCGACGGCGTCCGCATAACTCACGAACTGCGACGGCTGCGCGGGCGGCGCCGCAGTCGTCGCGGGCGGCTGCGTCGGCGCCGGTTGCGCGGCGGGCGGCGCGGTCGCGGACGGCTCCTCGACGGGCGCCGGACGCAGCAGCACCCAGGCGAGCGCGGCCGCGAGTCCGAGCGCGACCCAGGGCGAGACCCACCGCAGCCAGCCCGGAATGAACGACATGCCGTGTATAATGCGGCAATCCCTCCAACGAACGAATACCGACCGATGACCGAGGCAATCGACAAGGGCCGGCGCCAGCTGTTGACCGCCGCGACGACGATCACGGGCGTCGCCGGCGTCGCCTTCGCCGCCGTGCCCTTCCTGTCTTCCTGGAAGCCGAGCGCACGCGCCAAGGCACTCGGCGCCCCGGTCGAGATCGACATCAGCAAGCTCGACCCCGGGGCGATGCTGAAGATCGAGTGGCGCGGGAAGCCCGTCCTGATCGTCCGCCGCACGCCGGAAATGCTCGGGACCCTTGGCAACCACGACACCAAGCTCGCGGACCCGGACTCGGACAACTCCCGGCAGCCCGACTATGCGAAGAACCCCGCGCGGTCGATCAAGCCGGAGTACCTCGTGCTGGTCGGCGTCTGCACGCACCTCGGCTGCCTGCCGCAGAACCGCTTCGCGCCCGGCGCGAGCGCCGACGGGGTACTGACCGCGGACTGGCCGGGCGGGTTCTTCTGCCCCTGCCACGGCTCGAAGTTCGACCTGTCGGGCCGGGTCTTCGCGGGCGTGCCGGCGCCGGTCAACCTCGAGGTGCCGCCGTACAGCTTCTCCGACGAGGCGCACATCGTGATCGGCCAGGACCAGGCGAAGGAGGCGTGATGGCAGACCCCAACGCCGAAACCGCCACCATGCGCGCGCCGGGCCGCCTCGCGCGGCTGGGCGCCTGGATCGACGACCGCTTCCCGATGTCTGCGCTGTGGCAGGAGCACATGTCCGGGTACATGGCTCCGAAGAACTTCAACTTCTGGTACTACTTCGGCTCGATCGCCCTCGTCGTGCTCGCGCTGCAGATCGTCACGGGCATCTTCCTGACGATGAGCTACAAGCCCTCGGCCGAGGACGCCTTCGGCTCGGTCGAGTACATCATGCGGGACGTCGAGTGGGGCTGGCTGATCCGGTACATGCACTCGACCGGCGCCTCGGCCTTCTTCATCGTCGTCTACCTGCACATGTTCCGCGGCCTGCTCTACGGCTCGCATCGCCGGCCGCGCGAGCTCCTCTGGATCTTCGGCGTGCTGATCTACCTCGCGCTGATGGCCGAGGCCTTCTTCGGCTACCTGCTCCCCTGGGGCAACATGTCCTACTGGGGCGCGCAGGTGATCGTCTCGCTGTTCGGGACGTTCCCGCTGATCGGCGACGCCCTCGTCGAGTGGATCCGCGGCGACTACTTCATCTCGGACATCACGCTGAACCGCTTCTTCGCGCTGCACGTGGTCGCCCTGCCGCTGGTGCTGATCTTCCTCGTGGTCGCGCACCTGCTCGCGCTGCACGAGGTCGGCTCGAACAACCCGGACGGCATCGAGATCAAGAAGAACAAGGGGCCGGACGGCCGGCCGCTCGACGGCGTGCCGATGCACCCCTACTACACGGTCAAGGACCTCTGGGGCATCAGCGTCTTCCTGGTCCTGTTCGCGGGCGTCGTGTTCTTCGCGCCGGAGATGGGCGGGCTGTTCCTCGAGCCGCCGAACTTCGAGCCGGCGAACCCGCTGCTGACGCCCGAGCACATCGCCCCCGTGTGGTACTTCACGCCGTACTACGCGATCCTCCGCGCCGTGCCCGCGTTCCTGAACACCCAGGTCTGGGGCGTGCTCGCGCTGTTCGCGGCCGTGCTGCTGCTGTTCTTCGTGCCCTGGCTCGACAAGTCGCCGGTGCGCTCGATCCGCTATCGCGGCCCGATCTACAAGGTCGCGCTGATGGTGTTCGCCGTGAACTTCATCGTCCTCGGCTACTGCGGCATGAAGCCCCCGGTGCAGCCGTTCAAGGGAATCTCCGTGGTCGGCACGATCATCTACTTCGCGTTCTTCCTGCTGATGCCCTGGTACTCGCGCATCGACCGCACGAAGCCGGAGCCGGCGCGGGTGACGAAATGACCGTCCTGCGCGCGCTCCTCCTCGTGCTGGCGGCGCTGCCGGGGGCCGCGCTCGGCGCGAGCGAGGGCTACCCGCTCGACCCCGCGAACGCGGACGTCTCGAACATCGCCTCGCTCCAGCGCGGCGCCCGCAACTTCGTGAACTACTGCCAGGGCTGCCACTCGGCGAAGTACATGCGCTACAGCCAGCTCGCCTCTGACCTCGGCCTGACCGAGGACGAGGTGACGGCCAACCTCATGTTCACGGGCGGGCGCATCTACGACACGATGGAAACGGCGATGCCGCCCGAGAAGGCGCGGCAGTGGTTCGGCAACGCGCCGCCCGACCTGTCGCTGATCGTGCGCAGCCGCGGCCCGGACTACGTCTACACGTTCCTGCGCTCGTTCTACGCGGACCCGTCGCGCCCGACCGGCGTGAACAACGCGGTGCTGCCCGGCACGGCGATGCCGCACGTCCTCGCGCCGCTGCAGGGCGTGCAGGTCGGCCGCCACGGCGAGGACGGCCACCTCGTGCTCGAGCCGGGCCTGCCCGGTGACATGCCGGCGGCGACTTTCGACAGCTTCGTCCGCGACACGGTCGCCTTCCTCGAGTACGTCGCCGAGCCGCACAAGGCCGCGCGGCTGTCGCTCGGCGTGTGGGTCGTGCTGTTCCTGATGATGTTCGCGGCCTTCTCGTGGTTCCTCTACAAGGAATACTGGAAGGACGTGAAGTGACCGGCTCCGCCGCTTCGGGAAACTGACCATGGCGGCGCAGACGCCGAGGCGCCCCTACCTGGTCCGCGCGATGCACGAGTGGATGACGGCAAACGGCCAGACGCCCCACCTCGTCGTGGACGCGGCCAGCCCCGCCGCCGAGGTCCCGCGCGCGTACGTCCGGGACGGACGCATCACGCTGAACGTCAGCTGGCAGGCGACGCAGGGGCTCAAGCTCGGCAACGAGTGGATCGAGTTCTCCGCGCGCTTCGGCGGCGTCGCCCAGCACGTCCGGATTCCCGTCTCCTCCGTCCTCGGCATCTACGCCCGCGAGACCGGGCAGGGCATGCTGTTCCAGGACGAGGGCGAGACGCCGCCGCCCGCCGCCGATTCCGGCGCGAGCGGCTCCCGCCCGAAGCTCCGCGTCATCAAGTAGGAGCCGTGGCCGCGCTTGCCGGCGACTAGAGGCTGAAGGCGCCCCGGATCAGCTCGCAGCGCAGGCCGTCCGGCGGCCCGTCGACCTCGACCACGTCGAATCGCGCCGGCAGCCTCGCGAGCGCGGGATTGACCGCGAGCAGGGCGTGCGAAGCGCGCACGATGCGGGCTCGCTTGGCGCGGGTGATGCTGCCCGCCGCGCCGCCGCAGAGGTCCGAGGCGCGGTAGCGGACCTCGACGATCGCGAGGACCTCGCCGTCCATCGCGACGAGGTCGAGCTCGCCGCCCTTCGCGCGGAAGTTCGCCGCGACGATCCGCCAGCCGAGGCCCTCGAGATGGCGCGCCGCGGCTTCCTCGGCCGCGCGGCCGAGCACGAGGTGCGGGGCGCTGCTCACGGCTGGGGCGGCGCCGGCGGCGGCAGCGACCAGGGCAGCGCGCGCCCGTTCACGACCTGCGCCCAGTCGAGCTCCCGTCGGACGCGGCCCTGCGAATCCACCGAGAGCCGCCCGGTCACGCCCGGAAGCGGGCCGACGCTGCCGCCGCGCATGCGCGCGAGCTCCCCGATGAGCCGATAGGCGTCGTAGCCGAAGGCGTACAGGCGCGAGAGCTGGCCACCGCGCCCTGGGAACAGGCGCTCGGCCGCCTGGCGCGCCTCCGCGGCGGGTCCGAGCGGGTCGAGGACCCAGGGCATGTCGGGGAAGATGACGCCGTCGAGGTCCACGTTGCCCGGACCCGCGGGATCGTAGATGTCCGAGATCGCGTACATGGGCAGAGCGCTCGCGTAGTTGAACCGCAGCTGCGTGCGGATCAGGCGGCCGTGCACGGGTTGGGCCGCGACGAAGATGAACTGCGCGTCGGGGCGCGGCGAGCTGCCGCGCTGCCCGGTGGTCCGCAGGAGCGTCCTGAGCGTCTGGTTGAAGTCGGCGGTCGAGGGCGTGTAGTCGGCCTGGTCGACGACCTGGCCGCCG
>DASSUY010000282.1:0-3917 GCA_035706525.1 Steroidobacteraceae bacterium | reverse complement strand
GCGGCGGCGACCTGCACGCCGGAACGCGCGTCCGCGACGAGCATGCTGGTCTGCGCCTCCTTGAACTTGAGGCCGCCCGCGACGGCGCCGAGCACGGAGCCGCCCTTGCCGCCGAGCAGGCCGCCGAGCGCGCCGCCGAGGCCCCCGGCGTTGTTCTCGCTGAAGACGACGGCAGGCGTCAGGATGAAGTCCGCCGCGACCATCTGGCCGCCGCCGATGTTCGAGCCGCCCCGCAGCTCGCCGCCGCCGGCCAGCGCGCGCTCCTGCATCATGTTCTGCATGCCCTGGCCGCGCTCGACGACGATGAAGCAGTTCGACTGCTGGATCATCATGCGGATCAGGCCGACCGGCGACTGCAGGTTGTAGCGCGCGAGCGCGCCCATCACGTAGTCCTGCGGCTCGACGACGGCCATCGCGCCCATCGGCTTGTCGCACTTCTCGAGGTCGCCGGCGGCGCCCGAGGCGCCCTGCGTGCCCGCCGCGCCCTGCACCTCGGAGCCGCCCTGGCCCTTCTTGGCGCTGAGCGGATTCTCGGCCTGGGCCGCGGACGCCAACGCGATGCCCGCCACGATCGCTGCCACGCAGCGCGGCAGGCGCAGATTCGATTTCATGGGACGCTCCCCCTGGTTTCGATACCGCGCGGAATATACTCCGACATGCTCGCCGCCCGCCATTCCGCCGACGTCGCGATCGCCGGCGGCGGACTCGCCGGCCTCGCCGCCGCCCTCGAGGCGCTCGACCGG
The DNA here is from genome assembly GCA_035706525.1 of Steroidobacteraceae bacterium. Lineage (GTDB taxonomy): Bacteria > Pseudomonadota > Gammaproteobacteria > Steroidobacterales > Steroidobacteraceae > SCUD01. The sequence goes on along the minus strand of DASSUY010000282.1, from coordinate 3,174 downwards.
AACCGCCGGGTGCTCCTCCTCGACCGCGACGACGAGGTGAACCTCGGCGGCCTCGCCAAGGAATCCTTCGGCGGACTCTGGTTCGCCGGTTCGCCGCTGCAGCGCCGCCGCGGCATCCGCGACAGCGTCGAGCTCGGCTGGCAGGACTGGCAGTCCTACAGCGAGCTCGCGCCCGGCCACGCCTGGCCGCGCGCCTGGGCGCAGGCTTATGTCGAACGCTGCGTGCCCGAGGTGCACGACTGGCTGGCCGGCCTCGGCGTCCGCTTCCTGCCGTTGCCGCTCTGGGTCGAGCGCGGCCTCGACGTTCCGGGCAACTCCGTCCCGCGCTTCCACCTCGCCTGGGGCACGGGCCGTGCGATCGCGAACGCGCTGCTGGCGCGCCTGCGCGCGCACCCGCGCCGCGACCGGCTCGCGATGCGCTTCGGCCATCGCGTCGACGCCTTCACGACGCGCGCCGGGAGGATTTCCGGCCTCACGGGCGTGACGGAGCCCGGCGGCCAGCCGTTCGAAGTCGAGTGCGAGTCGGTGATCGTCGCCTCCGGCGGCATCAACGGCGACATCGAGCGCGTGCGACGGCACTGGCCGCGGGACTTCGGCCCGGCGCCCGCGGTCATCCTGAACGGCTCGCACCGCTTCGCCGACGGCCGGCTGCACGACGCCGCGGCGGCCGCGGGCGCCGCCGTCACCCACCTCGACTGGCAATGGAACTACGCGGCGGGCATCCGGCACTGGCGGCCGCGCAAGCCGGGCCACGGCCTCTCGCTGGTGCCGCCGAAGTCCGCGCTCTGGCTCAACGCGCGCGGCGAGCGCATCGGCCCGCCGCCGCTGGTCGCGGGCTTCGACACGCGCGACCTCGTCGCGCGCATCAGCCGCGAGCCGGGCGGATACGGCTGGCAGCTGCTCAACCGGCGCATCGCGCTGCGCGAGCTCGCCGTCTCGGGCGCGGAGTTCAACCCGGCGATCCGGGACTTCCGGCGCCTGCGCTTCGCGCGGGAGCTGCTCTTCGGCAATCGCTGGCTGGTGGACGAGCTGGCCCGGCACAGCGAGGACATCGTGCAGGCCGCGACGCTGCCCGAGCTCGTGGAACGGATGAACGCGCTCCCGGGCGACGAGGTCGTGGAACTGCGCGCGGTCGAGGCGGCGGTGACACATTATGATGAGGCGATCCGCCGCGGCCCACGCTTCCACAACGACGAGCAGCTGCGCCGGGTCGCGGAGCTGCGGCGCTGGAGGGGCGATCGCCTCAGGACCTGCCGGCCGCGGCCCCTGCTCGACCGGCGCGACGGCCCCCTGATGGCGATCCGCGAGCACCTCATCAGCCGCAAGAGTTTCGGCGGAATCCGGACCGACCTCGGCGGCCGCGTCCTCGGCGACAATGGCGCCGCGATCGAGGGGCTCCTCGCCGCGGGCGAGGCGGCGGGATTCGGCGGGGGCGGCATGAACGGCAGGCGCGGGCTCGAAGGCACCTTCCTCGGGGGCTGCGTGTTCTCCGGGCGGATCGCGGGACGGAACGCCTGAATGCGCGCGGTCGACGCCGTCAACATCGCGGAGCTGCGCGCGATCGCAAAGAGACGCCTCCCGCGCTTCGTGTTCGACTACGTGGACGGCGGCGCCGAGGACGAGCGCACGCTCGCCGGCAACCGTGACGCCTTCGAGCGCCTGCGCTTCGCGCCGCGGACCCTGGTCGACGTCGCGGAGCGCGACCTCTCCTGCCGCCTGCTCGGCGCGCCCTCGGCGCTTCCCGTCGTCGTCGGGCCGACGGGCTTGAACGGCCTCTGCTGGCGCGACGGCGACATGGCGCTCGCGAAGGCGGCCTCGATGGCGGGCGTTCCCTTCGCGATGTCCACGGTCTCGATGAGCCTCGTCGAGGACGTCGCGCGCGAGGCGCCCGGGCGGCTGTGGCTGCAGGCCTACGTCTTCGCGGAACGGCGTATCACCGAGGCGATCCTGGAGCGCGCGCTGGCGGCGGGCTTCGAGTGCGCGATCCTGACCAGCGACTTCCCGGTCGCCGGCAAGCGCGAGCGCGACCTCAGGAGCGGCCTCCTGCCCCGCCAGTCGTTCACGGCCGCGACGAAGCTCGACATGCTGATGCATCCGCGCTGGCTCGCGACCGTCGCGACGCGCCGCCCCCGGTTCGTGAACGTGGAGCGCGAGCTGGAGCCGGGCCGGAACGTCAACGCCTTCGTGGGCCACGGCATGTTCGACCCCTCCTTCGACTGGGACGACGTGAAGCGCTTTCGCGACCGCTGGCCGCGCAAGCTCCTGCTGAAGGGCGTGCTCCGGCCGGACGACGCGGCGCGCGCAGCCGCGGCGGGCTTCGACGGCATCGTGCTCTCGAACCATGGCGGGCGGCAGCTCGACGGCGCGATCAGCGGCATCGAGGCGCTGCCGGCGGTCGCGCGCGAGGTCGGCGGGCGCGTGGCGCTCCTGGTCGACGGAGGCGTCCGACGCGGCGGGGATATCGCGAAGGCCGTCGCGCTCGGCGCCGAGGGCGTGCTGCTCGGGCGCGCGCCGGTCTACGGTCTCGCGGCCGGCGGCCGCGAGGGCGCGACGCAGGCGCTGCGCATCCTCGCCGACGAGTTCGACCGCACGCTCGCCCTCACCGGCTGCACCGGCGTCGCGTCGCTGACGCCCGACCTGGTCGTCGGCGCGTGAACGGGCCCCCGCCCCGCCGCGGCATCCGCAGCTTCGTGCTGCGCGCCGGGCGCATCACGCCCGCGCAGAAGCGCGCGCTCGAGGAGCTGATGCCGCGCTACGGCCTGCCGTTTGCCGGCGCGCCCATCGACCTCGACGCGGCCTTCGGCCGCCGCGCGCCGCGCGTGCTCGAGATCGGCTTCGGCAACGGCGACACGCTCATCGAGCTCGCGGCCCGCGCGCCTTGGCGCGACTTCATCGGCGCGGAGGTGCACGCGCCGGGCGTCGGCCATTGCCTGCTCGCGGCGGACGCGGCGGGCCTTTCGAACCTGCGCGTCGTCATGCACGACGCCGTGGAGCTCCTGCGCGACGGGATCGCGCCGGGCTCCCTCGACGAGGTGCTGCTGCTGTTCCCCGACGACGCGGGCGCGCGCGCGCACCTGCTGGAGGTGGACAGCGAGCTGCTGCGCCGGCGCGTGGAGCAGGAGACGGCCGAGATCCGCGCCGAGATGGACGAGGCGCGGGCGGCGGGGCAGCTCC
>DASSUY010000281.1:0-12417 GCA_035706525.1 Steroidobacteraceae bacterium | reverse complement strand
CAGCCCGCCCCCCGCGGCGTGCTGGTCCCGGCTGCGGCGATTCGGCAGGATTCGGGCAAGGACGTCGTCTTCGTGGTGAAGGACGGTCACGCCGAGCGGCGGGCGGTGACGCTCGGCGGTTCGCTCGGCGAGGAGCGGCAGGTGCAGGCCGGCGTGTCAGCCGGGGACACCGTCATCGTGGAGGCGCCCGCGACGCTCAAGGACGGCGACGCGGTCAAGGTGGAGGAGATCGGCGGATGAGCGAAGCCATGGTCCGGGTCATCGAGGTGCACAAGTCGTACCAGCGCGGCCGTCAGGCCGTCGAGGTGCTGCATGGACTCACGCTCGACATCCCGAAGGGCGACTTCGTCGCGCTGATGGGCCCGTCCGGCTCCGGCAAGACGACCCTCCTCAACCTCATCGGCGGCCTCGACACCCCGACGTCCGGCGAGGTGCACGTCGGCGGCGAGCGCATCGACCGGCTCTCGGGCAGCGCGCTCGCGAAGTGGCGGGCACGCAATGTCGGCTTCGTGTTCCAGTTCTACAACCTGATGCCGGTGCTGACCGCGGAGCGCAACGTCGAGCTGCCGCTCCTGCTCACGCGATTGTCGGCGGCGGAACGGCGCCGCTCCGTCGCCGTGGCGCTGGAAGTGGTCGGCCTGTCGGACCGCGCGCGCCACAAGCCGAAGGAGCTGTCGGGCGGCCAGGAACAGCGCGTCGCCATCGCGCGCGCGCTCGTCTCCGACCCCGCGATCCTCATCTGCGACGAGCCGACCGGCGACCTCGACCGGCGCACCGCGGACGAGGTCCTCGGCCTCCTGCAGGTGCTGAACCGCGAGCACGGCAAAACCATCGTCATGGTCACGCACGACCCGAAGGCGGCGGAGTTCGCGAGCCGGACGCTGCACCTCGAGAAGGGCCAGCTCCTCGAGCAGGCGGCCTGAGGCGGCGATGACGCGGACGGGCTTCGTGCTGGCCAACCTCGGGCGCAGGAAGACGCGCACGGTGCTGACGATGCTCTCGATCGTCACCGCCTTCCTGCTCTTCGGCCTGCTGCAGGCCGTGAACGTCCTGTTCTCCGCCGGCGCCGATTTCGTCGGCGCGACCCGGCTCGTGACGCAGGCCCGAGTGTCCTTCACGCAGTCCCTGCCGATGCGCCTCCTGCCGCAGATCGAGTCCGCGCCGGGCGTCGAGCGCGTCATGTGGTCGCAGTGGTTCGGCGGCGTCTGGCGCGACAACACCCAGCTCATCATCCAGGCGGCGGACCCGGTGCGGCTGCACGAGGTCTACCCCGAGTTCGTGATGCCGGATGCGCAGTGGAAGGCCTTCGCGGCCACGCGCACCGGCATGATCGCGGGCCGGAACCTCGCGAACCAGTACGGCTGGAAGGTGGGCGACAAGCTCCCGATCTCGTCCAACATCTTCCCGCAGAAGGACGGCAGCAAGGCCTGGACCTTCGACCTCGTCGGCATCTACGACGGCAAGGACGAGGAATGGCAGCGGAGCACGAACGGCGGCTGGATCAACTTCGCCTATTTCGACGAGGCGAACCAGTTCGGCTCCGGGAGGGCCGGCGTCTACATCATCCGGCTCTCCGACCCGGACCGCGCCGCCGAGGTGGCCGCCGCCATCGACCGCATGTTCGAGAACTCGCCGGACGAGACCAAGACGCAGACCGAGAAGGACTTCAACATCGGCTTCTTCAAGCAGATCGGCGACATCGGCATGATCGTGCGCTGGATCCTGTTCGCCGTGTTCTTCACGCTGCTCCTGGTCGTGGGCAACACGCTCGCGCAGAGCGTGCGGGAGCGGATCCCGGAGCTCGCGATCCTGAAGACCCTCGGTTTCGGCAATGGCAGCGTCCTCGGCTTCGTGCTCGCGGAGGCCGCGGCGCTCTGCGTCATCGGCGGCGTCGCGGGCCTCGGCATCGCGACCCTGATCGGCATCGCGATCGGCCGCGGCACCTTCCCGCTCGTCGTCGACGGGCAGGTGTGGCTCATGGGCATCGCCGCCATCGTCCTGCTGACGCTCGCCGTCGGCCTGCTGCCGGCGCTGCGCGCGAGCCGCGTCACCATCGTCGACGCGCTGGCGGGGCGCTAGGGGGAACCGCCATGTGGCGCCAGATTTCCGCGATCACCGCGCTCGGCTTCCGCAGCATCCCGGAGCGGCTCGGGCCTTCGCTCGTGATCCTCGTCGGCCTCGCGGGCGTCGTCGCGGTCTTCACGGCGCTGCTCGCGATGGCCGAGGGATTCCGCTCCACGCTGGAGTCCACGGGCCGGGCCGACGTCGCGCTCGTCCTGCGCGGCGGCTCCCAGGCGGAGCTGAACTCCGGCCTCACCCGCGACCAGGCGACGCTGGTCAAGCAGGTGGCCGGCGTCGCGCAGGGGCCGGACGGCCTGCCTCTGGCTTCCGCCGAGGTCATCGTGATCGCGGAGCTCATGAAGCCGGGCGAAAAGTCCGGCTCCAACATCACGGTGCGCGGCGTCGAGCCCGCCGCCTTCGCGCTCAGGCCGCGGCTGCGGATCGTCGAGGGCCGCACGTTCAGGCGGGGACTGCGCGAGCTCATCGTCGGCCGCGGCGTCACGCAGCAGTTCACGGGCGCCGGCATCGGCCAGACCATCCGCATGCGCGGCTCCGACTGGACCGTGGTCGGCGTGTTCGAATCGGGCGACGCCGCGGAAAGCGAGCTGTGGTGCGACGCCGACGTGGCGCAGTCGACCTTCAACCGGCAGGGCTTCAGCTCGATCCGGCTCCAGCTCGCGGACCCGCGGGGACTGCAGGCGATGAAGGACGCCCTCACGGCGGACCCGCGCCTCAACGTGGACGTCGAGACCGAGCTGCAGTACTTCAGCGGGCAGACGAAGCAGTTCCGGCAGACGATCGGCGTCCTCGCAGGCGTCGTCACCCTGATCATGGCGCTGGGCGCGACCTTCGCCGCGCTCAACACGATGTATGCAGCCGTAGGCACCCGGGCGCGGGAGATCGCGACCCTGCGCGCGATCGGCTTTGGCGGCTTTCCCGTCGTGGTCTCCGTCCTGCTCGAATCGCTCGCGCTCGCCCTGCTCGGCGGCCTGCTGGGCGCCGCCATCGCCTTCCTGCTGTTCAACAACATGGCGGTGTCCACGCTCGGCTCGAACTTCACCCAGGTCGTGTTCCGGTTCGCGGTGACGCCTGCACTGGTCCAGAAGGGGCTGGTGATCGCCGTGGCCATCGGCATGGTCGGCGGGCTGCTGCCCGCGATCCGCGCCGCCCGCCAGCCGGTCACGACGGCGCTGCGGGCCGCCTGACGGACGACGAGGCGTGGCCCGGCCCGTCCTGGTCCACATCGGCGCGAACCTCGCGCACGACAGCTTCGACGCCGATCGCGACGCGGTCCTCGAGCGGGCCGCCGCGGCGGGCGTCGCCGTGCTCATCGTCACCGGCAGCACGCTCGCGGACACGGGGCGCGCCATCGCGCTCTGCCGCCGGCACCCCAAGCGACTCCGTGCCACGGCGGGCGTGCATCCGCATCACGCGAACTCGCTCGCGGATTCCGATGCGGATGCGCTCGCGGCCCTGCTCGAGGACCCGATGGTCGTCGCGGCCGGCGAATGCGGCCTCGACTACTTCCGGAACTTCTCGCCGCCCGCCGAGCAGCGGCGCGCGTTCGAGCTGCAGCTCGGCCTCGCGGAGCGGCACGGCAAGCCGCTCTTCCTGCACCAGCGGGAGGCGCACGCGGACTTCGTGGCGATGCTGCGGGACCATCCGCGCGCCGCGTCGCGCGGCGTGCTGCACTGCTTCACCGAGGGCCCCGCGATGCTCGAGGACTGCCTGGCACTCGGCCTCTCGGTGGGCATCACGGGATGGATCTGCGACGAGCGGCGCGGGCAGGCCCTGCGGGAATCGGCGCCGCGCGTCCCGGCCGACCGGCTCATGATCGAGACGGACGCGCCCTACCTCCTGCCGCGCACGATCCAGCCGAAGCCCGCGCACCGGCGGAACGAGCCCGCCTTCCTGCCCGTCGTGCTGGCGGAGACCGCGCGCTGTCGCGGAGAACCGGAGGACGCGCTCGCGCGGCAGACGACGGACAACGCCTGCCGCTTCTTTGGCCTTACACTTCGGCAGGGTCCCGCAGGAACTGCGGAGCTGTCTTAGGTATATTCCCTAACTATCGGAAAGATAATGGATTTTAACCGCGCCCGCGCCAGTACCGCCGCCGCCTTTCGCGATTCGATCGTGCCCCGGCTCTCGGAATACATCCGCATCCCGAACAAGTCCCCGCTCTTCGACGCCGACTGGCAGGCGCACGGGCACATGGACCGCGCCGCGGAACTCATGGCGGCCTGGTGCCGCGAGCAGCCGATCGCCGGCATCCAGGTCGAGATCCTGCGCGAGAAGGGCCGCACGCCGCTGCTCTTCTGCGAGGTCCCGGGCGACGGCGGCGACACCGTCCTGCTCTACGGCCACATGGACAAGCAGCCGGAGTTCACCGGCTGGGCGGAGGGACTGTCGCCCTGGGAGCCGGTGATCCGTGAGGGCAGGCTCTACGGGCGCGGCGGCGCCGACGACGGCTACGCGGTCTTCTCCTCGCTGACCGCGATCCGCCTGCTCCAGGAGCAGAAGATTCCGCATGCGCGCTGCGTCGTGATGATCGAGGCCTGCGAGGAGAGCGGCAGCTACGACCTTCCCCACTACGTCGACCGGCTCGCGGGCCGCATCGGGACGCCGAGCCTCGTCGTCTGCCTCGACGCCGAGTGCGGCAACTACGAGCAGCTCTGGTGCACGACGTCGCTGCGCGGCAATCTCGTCGGCGACCTCGTCGTCGAAGGCCTCACCGAAGGCGTGCATTCGGGCGCGGGCACCGGCATCGCGCCTTCGGTGTTCCGCATCGCGCGGACGCTGCTCTCCCGCGTCGAGAGCGACGTGACCGGCGACATCCTCGTCGACGAGCTCCTCGTCCCGATTCCCGCTGCCCGCATCGAGCAGGCCCGCGCGGCGGCGGGCGTGCTGGGCGAGCAGATCGCCGGCAAGCTGCCCTTCGTGCCGGGCGCCCGGCCGCTCAGCGATTCGCCGGTCGAGCTCGTGCTGAACAACACCTGGCGGCCGACGCTCGCGGTCACGGGCGCCGCCGGGCTGCCTGCCATGCCGGATGCCGGCAACGTCCTGCTGCCGCGCCTGGCGTTCAAGCTGTCGTTCCGCCTGCCGCCCTCGGCGGACGCCGAGGCCGCGGCGGCCGCGGTCAAGCGCCGACTGGAAGCCGACCCGCCCTATGGCGCCCGCGTGCGCTTCGACGTCGACTCCTCCCTGCCCGGCTGGGATGCGCCGCCGGTCGCTCCCTGGCTCAAGGCCTCGATGCGCGAGGCCTCGCGCGCGGCCTTCGGCAAGGACGCGATGTACCTCGGCACGGGAGGCAGCATCCCGTTCATCGCCATGCTCGGCGAAAAATTCCCGGAGACGCAGTTCCTCGTGACCGGCGTCCTCGGCCCGCACTCCAACGCGCACGGTCCGAACGAGTTCCTCCACCTCGGCTATGCGGAGAAGCTGACGGCCTGCGTGGCGAAGGTCCTCGCGGACCACCGCGCACGCAAGGTCTCCTAGGGTCGCGCCAGCGGGCTGGGCTCGGCCTGCGCGGCGAGTTGCTCCCAGGCCGAGCGGTATCGCTCGCCGGGGTGCGGTGACCCCTCGGCTGCGGCGGGGTATTCGGCCTCCAGGAGGTCGAGCCGCATGACGCGCGGCGGCCGCCCTTTCGGAAACTTGGAGCGCTCCGTGAACACGACGCGCCCGTCCACCGGCACTTCGCCGGCGAGCAGCCTGACCGCGGCGATGCGGTCGTAGAGCGCTTCGAGCGGGTTCAGGAAGGTCGTCCGTGCGCTGCCGTTCATGACGGCCCACTCCCGCATGTGCTCGCCGCCGAAGACGATGCCCTCCACGTCGCGGTAGTCGACGACGAGGAGCCCGCGGCCGGTCAGCAGCAGGAAGTCGATGTGCAGCTGGCCCCCGCTGCCGTCCGGGATCAGCACGTCGCGCAGCACGGCGGCCGAGACGTTCTCGAAGGACTTCACGAGCTGCTTGCGCGCGCGGTAGGCGGCGAAGCGCCGCCAGGCGGCGATGCCGGCGACGACGAGGACGCCGAGCACCATGGCGGCGACGGTCGCCTGGACGATGATGTCGTTGGGGTTCAACGGCTCCGTCCCGCGTGCCAGAGGCGCAGGAGCTTTGCGCCCCCGGGCAGGCGCAGGAGCGCGAGCAGCGCGCGCGCGGCGAGGCGTTCGCCGCCGCCGAGGCGGAACGGACGATGCAGCGCTTCGAAGAGACCCGGACGCTCGGCGATGCGGTCGACCGCCTCTGCGCTGAATTCATAGCGGCCTTCGGCCGCCGTGATCCGATGGCGACCGCCCCCGAGGGATTCGAGCTTCGCCCCCTCGAGCGTCGCCGGCAGTTCCGGTCCCCGGTAGCCGCCGAGGACCCAGAGCTCGTCGTCGTCGGCGCTACCGGAGCGCAGTACGACGCGGCGCGCGGGACCCGCGCGCTCGACGACGCGCCATGCGATTGCAGCATCCCCGGACATGCGCGAATGATAGCCGGGTTGCGGCATGATGCGCGGATGCCGACGGCGCCTGCGCTCTCCGGATTGCTCGCCTGCCCGGCCTGTGCTACGCCGCTCGCGGGCATGGGCTGCCTGGCCTGCCGGGTCGACTACCCGGACGTCGGGGGCATCCCCTGGCTCATGCCGGAGCCCCGGCTCGCACTCGCCGAGTGGCGCGGGCGGCTGCGGCACCTGCTCGCCCACTACGAATCCGAAGCGTCGCGCCAGCGCGCGGGTATCGCCGCGGCACCCGCCGGCCGGACGCGCGAGCGCCTCGAGCGCGTTGCCGGCGCGCTCGACGACCAGGCGGCGCGCATCGGCCGCCTGATGCAGCCGCTCGGCCTCGAGCGGCGGACGGAAGCGCCGGCCGTGCACGCCGCGCTCGGCACGGAATTGCCGCTGAACCAGGGCCTCAGCTCCTACTACCCGAACCTGCACCGCGACTGGTGCTGGGGCGAGGCGGAAAACCGCGGGAGCTTCGACGCCGTCCGGTCCTGCCTCCCGCCGGGGGCAGCGCCGCAGCGCCTGCTCGTCCTGGGCGCGGGCGCCGGCCGTCTCGCCTTCGACCTGCACCAGGCGCTCCGCCCCGCGCTCACCGTCGCGCTCGACTTCAATCCGCTGTTCCTGCTCGCCGCGGCACGGATCGTCGCGGGCGAGCCGCTCGAGCTCTACGAATTCCCGATCGCGCCGCGCTCGATCGAGGACCACGCGGTCCTCCGCCGGCTCGCGGCGCCCGCTGCGGCGGCGCCCGGGTTCGAGCTGGTCCTCGCAGACGCGAGCGCGCCGCCCTTCCGCGCGGGCGCATTCGATTGCGTGCTGACGCCCTGGTTCATCGACGTCGTCGGGGAGCGCCCCGTCCGGACGCTCGAGCGCGTGAACAGCCTGCTCTCGCCGGGCGGCCTCTGGATCAACCACGGCTCGCTCGCTTTCGCGGACGGGGCGCCCGCGGACGCGCTGAGCCTCGAGGAGCTCGTCGAGGCTGCGGTGGCGGCCGGTTTCTCCCGCCCCGAGCCGCGGGAAGTGCAGCTGCCGTACCTGGCGTCGCCCTCGAGCCGGCACGCCCGGCTCGAGACCGTCGTCAGCTTTGCCGCGCGCAAGGAGCGCGATGCGCTGCGGCCTCCGCCGGGGCGCGAGCTGCCGCCCTGGATCGAGCGCACGGACCTGCCGGTGCCCGCACTGCCCGCCCTCCGCGCGCAGGCGCTGTCGACGCGTGTGTATGCCTTCCTGCTCGCGATGGTGGACGGCGAGCGCAGCATCCGCGACATGGCGAGGCTCATGGAGCAGCAGAAGCTGATGCCCGCGGGCGACGCGCTGCCCGCCATCCGGCGATTCCTCGCGCGCGCGCTGCAGGACCCGGACCGGCGGCCGGGCTTCTGAGCCGCACTTGTCCGCACGCGGCGGCACCGATTAAGGTGGCGCCGGCATGCCGGAGCCGCATCCCATGACCCTGCCGAAGCCCGCTCGCGCCGTCCTCTGGGCCGCCATCGCCGTCGCGGGGGCCGCGGCCTTCGGCGGCATCGCCCTGCACCGCGGCGAGTCGATCAACGCGACCTGGTTCGTGGTGGCGGCGGTCTGCACCTACCTCATCGGCTTCCGCTTCTACAGCGGCTGGATCGCGGCCCGCGTCTGCCGCCTCGACGCGACCCGGGCGACGCCCGCCGAGCGCTTCGACAACGGCCGGGACTTCATGCCGACCCATCGCTCGATCGTGTTCGGCCACCACTTCGCGGCGATCGCGGGCGCCGGGCCCCTGATCGGCCCGACGCTCGCCGCCCAGTTCGGCTACCTGCCGGGCACGCTGTGGCTGCTGGTCGGCGCCGTGCTCGCCGGCTGCGTGCAGGACATGCTGGTGCTCTTCTGCTCGACGCGCCGCGACGGGCGGAGCCTCGCCCACCTCGCGCGCGAGGAGCTGGGGCGTTTCGGCGCCGCCGCGGCGATGGTCGGGACGCTCTTCATCATGATCATCCTGATGGCGGTGCTCGCGCTCGTCGTCGTGAAGGCGATGGCGCACAGCCCCTGGTCGACCGCGACGGTCTTCGCGACGATCCCGATCGCGATCCTCGTCGGCCTCTACCTCCGGCTGCTGCGCCCGGGCCGGGTGCTCGAGGCGACGGCCATCGGCGTCGTCCTCCTCCTGCTCGCCGTGGGCTTCGGCGGCTGGGTCGAGCAGCACCCCGCCTGGCGCACGCTCTTCGACCTCGACGGCAAGGCGCTCGCCTGGTTCGTGATCGGCTACGGCTTCTTCGCCGCCATCCTGCCCGTGTGGCTGCTGCTGGCGCCGCGGGACTACCTGTCGACCTTCATCAAGCTGGGCGTCGTCTTCCTGCTCGCGGTCGCGATCTGCGTGCTGCAGCCCGAGGTGCGGATGCCGGCCCTCACGCGCTTCATCGACGGCACCGGGCCGATCTTCGCCGGCAAGCTCTTCCCCTTCCTCTTCATCACGCTCGCCTGCGGCGCGATCTCGGGCTTCCACGCGCTCGTCGCCTCGGGCACGACGCCGAAGCTGATCGCGCGCGAGACCGACGTCCGCATGGTCGGCTACGGATCGATGGCGCTCGAATCCTTCGTCGCCGTCATGGCGATGGTCGCCGCCTGCGTGCTGGACCCGGGCGTCTTCTTCGCGATCAACACCGCGGCGGGCGTCGTCGGCGCCGACCCGGCGACGGCCACGGCGACGATCACGTCCTGGGGCTTCCCCGTCGACGCCGCGCAGATGCAGGCCCTCGCGCAGCAGATGGGCGAGTCGACGCTCTTCGGCCGCACCGGCGGCGCGCCTTCGCTCGCGGTCGGGATGGCGCACATCTTCGGCTCGGCCTTCGGCGAGGGGCTCTTCGCGATCTGGTACCACTTCGCGATCATGTTCGAGGCCGTCTTCATCCTGACGGTGCTCGACGCCGGAACGCGCGTCGGCCGCTTCATCATGCAGGACACGCTCGGCGCGCTGTGGGAGCCGCTCGGGCGCACGTCCTGGGCGCCGTCGGCCTGGGCGGCGAGCCTGCTCACCGTGTTCGGCTGGGGATACTTCCTCTACATCGGCGTGATCGACCCGAACGGAGGCATCAACATCCTCTGGCCGCTCTTCGGCATGGCGAACCAGATGCTGGCCGCCATCGCGCTCGCGGTCGTCACCGCGATCTTCGTGAAATCCGGCCGGCTCCGTTACGCCTGGGTCCCTGGCGCGCCGCTCGCCTGGCTCGTGACCGTGACGACTGCCGCTGCGATCCAGAAGATCTTCAGCGACGACCCGCGGATGGGTTTCTTCGCCGCGGCGGAGGACCTCGCGACGAAGCTGACGGCGGGGATGCTGCCGCCCGAGCGCGCGGCCGTCGCGCCGCAGCTCATCTTCAACCAGCAGCTGGACGGCTGGCTGACCGTCGCGCTCCTCCTGATCGTGTGGACGATCGTGATCGACACGGCGCGCGGCTGCTGGAACCACCTCTCCGGGCGCCGCCCGGCGCCGGACACGGAGTCGCCCTACGTGGCGACCCAACTCACGTGACAGGGCTCCGGGCAGGCTGGCGGTCGCTGTGGTCGGCGCTGCGCGCGCTCAGCGGCGACGACGCCTACGAGCGTTATGTCCGCCATCGGCAGGGCCGCCATCCCGGCGAGCCGCTGCTCGACCGGGCGGAGTTCTACCAGGCCGAGCTCGACCGGCGCTTCCGCGAGGCCAGCCGCTGCTGCTGAGCCCCGATCCGGCTGCGTGACGGCCGTCAGGCGGGGGGCCCGCCCTTGCTTTACAATTCCGCAGGCCTGATGGTGGGACTTGCCGCGCGCTGCGCCAGGGATTCGAACGCATGAGAGCCGGGATCGCCGCCGCCGCGCTGCTGCTGCTCGGGCTGCCCCTTCCCGGGCCTTCGGCCTCCGCGGACGAAGCTGCGGCCGCGGGCACGACGCTGTCGGCCGCCGAAGCGCTCGTGCGCCTCGCGCCGGGCGCCAATCCCGAGGTCATCGCGCTCGCGCTCTCCGCCATGCACTGCGCGAAGGCGGGCGGCGTCGCGATGGATGCGAGCCGCCTCGCGGTCATCGATTATTCGAAGCCTTCGCTGGAGCCGCGCCTCTGGGTCTTCGACCTCAGTGGCCCGCGCCTCCTGTTCGAGGAGCTGGTGGCGCACGGCAAGGGCTCGGGCGAGAACCTGCCGACGCGATTCTCGAACCAGGAAGGCAGCCACGCCTCAAGCCTCGGGCTTTTCGTGACTGCCGACACCTACGTCGGTCAGAACGGCTACTCGCTGCGCATGGACGGGCTCGAGCCCGGCGTCAACGACCGCGCCCGCGAGCGGGCGATCGTCATGCACGGCGCACCCTACGTGAACGCCATCTTCGGTGAGCGGCAGGGCCGGCTCGGGCGCAGCTGGGGCTGTCCCGCGGTCCGCGAGGCAGTGGCGCGCGGGATGATCGACGTGCTGAAGGGCGGGCAGTTCGTGTTCGCCTACTACCCCGACACGGACTGGCTTTCTCGCTCGGCCCTGCTGCGCTGCCCCGCGGCCTAGCGCATCCGCTCGATCAGGAACTGCCCGCTCTCGAGCGTTTCCGATTCCGTCTCCGCCAGCACCTGCAGCCGGCAGGGCCCGGCCGCGTTGAACGGCGTCACCGCGAGGATGCCCGTCATCGAGATCCAGCGCGCCCACTCGGGCGTCTCGCCCGCATTGAGCTTCTCGGGATTCGCGACGAGCTCGGAGAGGCGCTCGCTGCCGCGGACCAGGCGCAGGGTCAGCCGCTGGAAGGGATGCTCCCGGGGCGTGCGGACGTGCACGAACACGCAGAGCTTCGGCAGCGTGATCGGGAACGACGGCACGTACAGGTCGGTGCCGTAACAGCCCATCAGCGAGAACTTGTTGCCGATCTCCTGCCGCACGTCGTCGCAGAACTGCGCGATCACGGTGCGATTCGGCGTCATCCCTGACCTCCTGTCGGGCTCGGAAACGTGGTGGGCCGTGATGGGATCGAACCATCGACCAACTGGTTAAAAGCCAGATGCTCTACCACTGAGCTAACGGCCCGCCGCGGCCGCACAGGATACCCGATCACGCCGCGGCTGCGGATGCTCGCCCGGCCGGGGGTGCATCAGTAACATGGCCGCGTGGCTTCGATCCCGACCCGGGCGGTCTTCCCCGCCGGCACGCGCGCCGTCATCGCGGACGACGGCAACGAGATCCGCTTCTGCACGACCTGCGCTTTTTCCTCGGCCTGCCTCGCGCAGGGCCTCGACAAGGGATCGCTGCGGGAGCTCCACATGCTGGTCGAGCACGTCGGGCCGCTCGAGGCCGGTTCGCACATCTTCCGCACGGGCGACCGCTTCGACGCCATCGCCGCCGTCCGCTGCGGCACCGTGAAGACCTCGCGCGTCGACCGCGAGGGGCGTGAGCAAGTCCTCGCCTTCCACCTGCCCGGGGAGATCATCGGCCTGTCCGCGATCGACGGCGAGCGCTACCCCTGCGACGCGATCGCGCTCGACGAGGTGCAGCTCTGCCGCTTCTCGTTCCCGCGGATCGCGATGCTCGCGACGCGCCTGCCGGGCCTGCAGGCGCACCTGTTCCGCCTCATGAGCCGGGACATCGGCCACGCCGAGCGGCTCTCCGCCGACCACAGCGCCGGAACCCGGGTCGCCGCCTTCCTGGTCGACCTCTCGCGCCGGCTCGCGAGCCGGGGATTCTCGGCCGCGCGCTTCGAACTGACGATGCCGCGCACCGACATCGCGAACTACCTCCGGCTCGCCCCGGAGACCGTGAGCCGGATCCTGCGGCGGTTCCAGGACGACGGCCTGATCGCCGTGCGCCGTCGCGAGATCGAGCTGCTGGAAGGGAAACGGCTGGAGGAGCTCGCGGAGGGCATGCTCCCCGGTTGACTTGGATCAAGGCCGACGGATAGGCCGT
>DASSUY010000280.1:0-8338 GCA_035706525.1 Steroidobacteraceae bacterium | reverse complement strand
CTCGCCCAGGCGTTCAACGGCATGCTGACGGAGATCGAGCGCGTCATGGGCGAGCGCGAGCGCGCGGAGGCTGCGCTCGTCGACAGCGAGGAGCGCCTGCTCGCGCTGAACGCCGAGCTCGAGCAGCGGGTGGCGCTCCGCACGGCCGAGCTCGAGGCCGCCAACAAGGACCTCGAGGGCTTCAGCTATTCCGTTTCCCACGACCTGCGCGCGCCGATCCGCGCGGTCGGGGGCTTCGCCGCGCTGCTCGGCGAGGACCACGGCGCGGAGCTCGGCGAGGAAGCGAAGCGCAAGCTCGGCATCATCCGCAGCGAAGCCGCGCGCATGGGACACCTCATCGACGACCTGCTCGCCTTCTCGCGCCTCGGGCGCAGGGCGATCGAGCCCGTCGACATCGACATGGAGGCCATGGCCCGCATGGTCTACGAGCGGGTCGGCGGCGAGAACCGCGCGCGCACCGTTGAGTTCAGGCTGGGATCGCTGCCGACCGTGCGCGGCGACCGCGCCCTCTTCGAGCAGGTCTGGGTGAACCTGCTGTCGAACGCCCTGAAGTTCTCCGCCAAGCGCGAGAAGGCCGTCATCGAGGTCGACAGCATTACGACCGGCAACGAGCTCGTCTACTTCGTGCGGGACAACGGCGCCGGCTTCGACCCACGCTACCAGTCGAAGCTGTTCGGCGTGTTCCAGCGCCTGCACCGCGACGAGGAATTCACGGGCACCGGCGTCGGGCTCGCGCTCGTGCACCGCATCGTGACCCGACACGGCGGTCGCGTCTGGGCCGAGGGCAAGCCCGACCACGGCGCGACCTTCTATTTCAGCCTGCCAAGGGAGACTGGCGATGGAGGAGTTTGACCAGGTCGAGATCCTGCTGGTCGAGGACAATGCACTCGATGCGGAGCTGACCATGCGCGGCCTCAAGGACCAGAAGCTCGCGAACCGCATCACCTGGGTCAAGGACGGCGAGGAGGCGCTCGACTACGTGTTCAAGCGCGGCGCCTACGCCTCGCGGCCGGATCCGGGGCCGCGGCTGATCCTGCTCGACCTCAAGATGCCCCGCGTCGGCGGCATCGAGGTCACGCGCGCGCTGAAGGGCGACGAGCGCACGAGGCGGATCCCGATCGTGGTCATGACCTCTTCCAAGGAAGAGTCGGACATCGTGGACAGCTACAACCTCGGCGCCAACAGCTACATCGTGAAGCCGCTCGACTTCGACTCGCTGGCCGAGGTGGCACGCCAGGCCGGCTTCTACTGGCTCGCGATCAACCGCGCGCCCGGCTGAGCCTCAGGAGCCGCCGGCTCGTCGAGCCGGAGTGAGGACGCCGGTCAGGGAAACTCGGCTTCCAGCGCCTCGGCGGTCACGAACTGCGGGCGGATGTCGACGGCCACGTCGCCGAGGCGCCCCAGCACGGCCTGGACCTCGGGACGCAGCACGACGAGCCGCTCGAGCAGGCGCTTGCCGCCCTCGTAGTCGCCCTTCGCCTCGATCGTCAGCAGCTCGCGCGAGAGGCCCTCGACCGCCTTCTTCACGCGCCTCAAGTCGACGCTGAACGTGCCGTCGGGGTTCACGCGGTAGGCGCCCGCGTCCAGGAGCCAGTTGACCTGCAGCGCCATGCCGCGGGCATGCGAGTCGTCCATGCCGAAGCGCAGCGTCCGGAAGGCCGAGGCGAGGTAGGTCGTGTACATGCGCCGCTCGCCGGCCGGGTCGATCACGCCCTTGTCCATCAGCTTCTGCAGCGCCCAGAGCCCGGTGATGTCGGCCTTCGCCTCCTCCACCGTGCTGTAGAGCTCCTTGATCGCCGCGCGCACGCCGCCGCCCGAGCCGTCCGGCCCCGTGTTCGTCGGCCCGAGGCCGTGCATGACCTCGTGCATGAGGATGTGCGTGAAGAAGGCGTCGAAGTCGACGTAGGCCTGGTCGGCCGCGGCCAGCGCGACCTTCGAGATCGGCAGCAGCGTCTTTTCGAACTTCGCCTGCTGGTAGTTCTTCAGCAGGATCCGCTTCGATCCCATCTCGGCGACGATGCGCTCGTCGTTCGGCAGGTTGAAGGCCGCCGTCTGCACGTCGTGGTTGCCGTCGCCCGCGGAGAAGACGACGTTGACGACGCGAAGCGGCGCGAGCCCGCCGAGCTTCTTGCGCCGGAACGACGGGTCGACCGGCAGCCGGTCCTCGAGCCACTGCAGCTCGCTGCCGAAGCGGTCGAGCTTCGCGGTCTCCTCCGCATCCCGCACGGCGATGAACGACTCGAAGGCGGCCTTGTAGTTGAACCAGCCGTCCTCGTAGACCTCGTAGGGCCCGATCGTCGGCTCGATGGCCGAGTCGAGCTTCATCCAGGCGACGTCGCTCGCGTAGTAGTCGTTCGTCGCGAACGCCTCCGCCCGCGACTCGAGGAAGGCCTTGAGCGAGGGTTCCGCCGTCGCCGCCGCGGCGTCCCGCAGGTGGCGCGCCATCTCGGCGAGCTCGCCCTGGTACTCCAGGCTGTAGGGAACGGCCACGAACCCGCCGTCCGTGCCGCGGCGGATCGTCGTGAAGAAGCCGGTCGCCCCGGCGCGCGCCTTCTCGTCGAGCCCCGCGAGCCAGGACTCGACCTCGGCCTTGGTGGCGCCGACCGGGTAGAAATTCGCGGCCTCCGGCTTCGGAGGCACGCCGGGCACGAAGGGCGCGTTGTCGTCGAGCCGGGACCAGGGCCCGCGGTTCACGAGGTAGTAGTCGAGGCGCGCGCGTCCGAGCGGCGTCGCGTCGCCCTGCAGCTTGAGGAGGAGCGCGCCGTTGCCCGCCCAGAGCTGGCGCATGTAGAGCGCATCCGTCAGGCGCGCGGCCTTCACGAGGCTCGCGAGCGCCCGGCGCTCGCTCTCCGGAAGCGCGGACAGGTCCACGCGCACCTCGAAGGGCGCGAAGCGCGCCGACATGGCCTGGAGGCGCATCGTCTCGGGCGGCAGGCGCATCTCCTCAGCGGGCGCGAGTGCGGGAAGCAGGAGCAGCAGGCAGGCGAGCAGGCGTCGCATGGGAACTCCGCGGTCGGCCGGTGACGAGACGCGAGGGTACACTATGGCTTTGCCGGAATGACCCCGATGAAACGAATCGCCCGCGCGGCGCCCGCCGCCGCCCTCGCCTGCCTGCTCCTCGCCGCCTGCGCCGCGACGCAGCCGGACCGGAGCGGCCCGGGATACCGCTATTACGTGACCGGCAATCCGGCCGACGTCATGAAACCGACCCGGGCCCTCTGGGTGGCCCAGGGCGGCGGCGACGACGTGCCGCAGAATTTCGTCCGCATGGGCGAGTACGGGGGCGGCGGGGACTTCGTCGTGCTGCGCGCTTCCGGCGCCGCCGACTACAACGACTACATCTACGGCCTGTGCCGCTGCGACTCGGTCGAGACGATCGTCTTCGACCGCGGCACGGCAATGGAGGACCCGTTCGTCCTCGAGAAGATCCGCAGCGCCGAGGCCATCTTCATCGGCGGCGGCGACCAGTCGAACTACATCCGCTTCTGGAAGGACACGCCGGTCGAGGATGCGATCAACTTCGTCGCGGGGAAGCCCGCGCCGGTCGGCGGCACGAGCGCCGGCATGGCGGTCCTCGGCGAGTACGTCTACTCCGCGGAGGGCAAGGAGAGCCTGACCTCGGCAGTCGCGCTCGCGGACCCCTACGCGCCCGACTTGACGCTCGCGCGCGGCTTCCTCGCGCTCGCCGGGCTCGAGGGTACGATCACCGACCAGCACCTGCAGGAGCGCGACCGCATCGGCCGCACGGTCGCACTGCTCTCGCGGCTGCAGGCGGACGGCTGGTCGGGGCGGCCGCGGGCGATCGCCGCGGACCGAGAGACGGCCGTGCACATCGACCCCGCGGCCGGGACCGCCGAGGTCTTCGCGACGGCGGACCATCCGACGCCCTACGCCTACTTCATGCAGCCGGCCGGCGCGCCTACGACGTGCGAGCGCGGCCGGCCGCTTTCGACGGCGCCGATCGCCGTGTACCGGCTCGCGCCCGGTGGGCGCTTCGACCTGCGTGCCTGGTCGGGATCGGGCGGCATTTCCTACGAGCTGCGCGCCACGGACGGCGTCCTACATTCGTCGCGGGAGAGCAACTACTGAGCCAGGGCTGCTGGCAAGCGGGCAATCGTTGTTATACGCTTTTGCCACAGCCTGTTATACGGCCGTTCAAGTACTTGCGCTGAACAACCGACCGAACGGACTCACCTGGGGGGATCGATGATCGAACAGAAGACGCCGCTTGCAGCCGCCGTATTCGCCTCGCTCTATCCCGCTTCGCAGGCGATGGCGCAGAACGTGCCGCCCGCGGGCGATCCGACGCGGCTCGAGTCCGTCACGGTCACCGCGACCCGCCGCAGCGAGAACCTGCAGGACGTCGCGCAGAGCGTCACGGCGCTTTCCACGGAGTTCATCCAGAAGCAGGCGCTGACGAACATGTACGACCTCGTCGGCGCGCTGCCTTCGGTCAGCATGGTCAGCTACGTGCCGGGGCAGAACAACATCGTGATGCGCGGCATCACGACGGGCAACGCGCAGTTCCGCATCGACAGCCAGGTGTCGGTGTACCTCGACGACCAGCCGATGACCGCGATCTCCCAGCAGCCCGACGTAAGGCTGATCGACATCGAGCGCGTAGAGGCGCTACCCGGCCCGCAGGGCACGCTGTTCGGGTCGAGCGCCCAGGCCGGAACGCTCCGCTACGTCACGAACAAGCCCGACGTCGGTGGCTTCTCGAGCGAGGTGTCCGCCGAGATCGGCACGACGAAGGGCGGCGACGCGAGCTACGACGTCAGCGGCTGGGTCAACCTGCCGGTCTCGGACAATTTCGCGTTGCGCGTCGTCGGCTTCTGGGCCGAGGAAGGCGGCTACGTCGACAACGTCCTCGGCCCGACGCTCATGCAGGACTCGACGAACGCCGACGTCGCGGAAGACGACCAGAACATTTACCGCACCACCGGCGGCCGCCTCGCGGGCCTCTGGACGATCAACGAGAACTGGGACCTGCTCGGCACGGCGATTTTCCAGCGCGGCGACACGATGGGGACCTGGGAAACGGACCCCTTCCTGGGCGACAACAAGGTCACGCGATTCTTCGACGAATGGCGCGACGACACCTGGTACACGACTGCGCTGACGCTCCACGGCGACGTCGGCTTCGCCGACCTGTCGGTCACGGCGTCCTACTTCAACCGCAAGTTCGACTACGAGTGGGACAACACGAATTACGCGCAGTGGCGGAGCGCCTACTACGGCCCGTACTACGCCCTCTATGACACCGGCACGCTGAAGTCGCAGACCTTCAACTTCCAGAAGCAGAATCGCTGGAGCTACGAGGCGCGCCTGACCTCCAAGGACGACAGCAAGCTCCAGTGGATGGCCGGCGCCTTCTACGAGGACGTCTACGACTGGTGGAAGTACGGCGCGCAGCACAACGAGGCCGACCTGCTGCAGACGCCGGCCTGGGCGCAGGCGCAGGCGGACTGCCTCGCGCTGCAGGCGACGCTGCCTTCGCAGGTTTGCCCGTTGGCTCCGACGCCCTACTACTACATCAACAAGTACCACAACGAGGTGAAGCAGACCGCCGTCTTCGGCGAACTGACCTACGCCTTCACCGACAAGTGGTCGGCCACGGCGGGCGCGCGCTGGTTCGAGTTCGACCGCGACATGTTCGACCTCTACCAGGTGCCGCTCGGGCTGCCGGCGCAAAGCGACCCGGACGCGAACGGCCTGACCAGCAAGGCCACCGAGAGCGACACTTCGCTCAAGTTCTCGACGGAATACCATTTCACGCCCGACGTCATGGCGTACGCGCTGTACAGCGAGGGATTCCGCCTCGGCGGCCAGAACTCGCAGCGCGCCGCCGACACCGGCGTGGTCCCGCTCGAATACGGGCCCGACTACCTCAGCAACTATGAGGTCGGCCTCAAGAGCGAGTGGTTCGACCACAGGCTCCAGCTGAACCTGTCGGCCTTCCTGATGGAGTGGGACGACATCCAGATCCACATCGGCAGCACGAGCAGCGGCACGAACGGGGCCTTCTACATCGAAGGCAACATCAACGGCGGGACGGCCGAGCAGAAGGGCGTCGAGTTCAACGGCAGCTGGCTCGCGACCGACCGCCTGAGCTTCGACTGGAGCATCTTCCTCGCCAGCCCGGAGTTCACCGAGGACACGTTCCGGGAGAACGACATACCCGGCGTCGACGACCCGTGGATCGCCAAGGGCTGGACGATGCCGATCTCACCCAAGGAGAAGTACTGGGTTTCGGCCGAGTACCGGTTTCCGGAGGGCCTGCTCGGGTCCGGCGAGTGGTGGACGCGATTCTCGTACACCTGGCAGGGCAAGGTCTGGGACAGTCTCGCCGACATCGAGGACTACCACAGCGACGACCCCGACGTGCGGGCGGCGGCGCTCGATTTCCTCATCCCCGAATGGAAGTCCGGCACCTTCCAGGTCGGCTACACCTCGAGTCAGGGCGGCTGGGA
This sequence comes from Steroidobacteraceae bacterium, assembly GCA_035706525.1. Lineage (GTDB taxonomy): Bacteria > Pseudomonadota > Gammaproteobacteria > Steroidobacterales > Steroidobacteraceae > SCUD01. The sequence goes on along the minus strand of DASSUY010000280.1, from coordinate 1,865 downwards.
CGCGGCCTTCATCGTGCGGAACGTCTTCGACGACGCGAGCTACTCGTACCTGAGCGGCACGAACTACGGCGAGTTCTTCGGGGACCCCCGCTTCAACCAGATCCGGACGCTCCAGCGCCCGATCAGCTACTCGCTGTCGTTCACGAAGCGATGGTGACGCCGGCCGCCTGAGCGCGCCCCGGAATTGAAGCTCGTCACGACCTCGGTGGTGCGCGGCAGCCACCAGGGCGAGAGCCATGGCGGCGTGTACCTGATCGATCTCGAGTCGCGCGAGGTCACGCAGGCGCTCGACTGGAACCACGCCGGCATCGACTGGCAGGGCCGCGGCTGGGACCGGGGGCTTCGCGGCATCGCCTTCGACGGCGGGCTCGTCTACATCGCGGCCAGCGACGAGCTCTTCGCCTTCTCGCCGGATTTCCGCCGCGTCGGCTCCTGGCGCAACGCCTACCTCAAGCACTGCCACGAGATCGCGGTCTGGGAGCGGCGCCTCTACCTCGCTTCCACCGGCTGCGACAGCGTCCTCGCCTTCGACCTCGACGCGAAGGAGTTCAGCTGGGGCATGCAGGTCGTCACCAGCAAGTTCAAGTTCCAGGGCCGCGCCTTCGACCCGCGCAAGGATGACGGCCCCCTGATGCTCAACAAGCTGCACCTCAACAACCTGCACTGCACGCGCGGCGGCCTGTACATCTCCGGCATGAGGACCGGCGGCATGCTCCTGTTCAACGGCCGCGAGGTGAACATGGCGGTCGAGCTGCCGCCGGGGACGCACAACGCCCGCCCCTTCCGCAACGGCGTGCTGTTCAACGACACGGCCGCGAACCTCCTGCGCTACGCGGACCGCGACGGGCGGGAGGACCGGGCGATGCCGGTGCCGACCTACCCCGCGGAGTCGCTGCTGCATGCCGACATGGACCAGAGCGGCCTCGCGCGCCAGGGATTTGCGCGCGGGCTCGCCGTGCTTTCGGACTCGGTGGTGGCGGGAGGATCGTCGCCCTCGACCGTCACCGTCTACGACCTGGCGGGCAACCAGCGCCTGCTTTCCGTGAACCTGACCATGGACGTCAGGAACGCCATCCACGGACTCGAGGTCTGGCCCTACTAGAGCCCCGCGTTCCGCACCGCCTCCGGCAGCTCCTCGATGACGTCGGCGAGGTCCTCGAGCCAGATCCCGAGGTGCTTCTCGTAGCGCCGCCAGGTGCCGAGCGAGCGCGTGTACAGCGGCTGGCGCACCTGCTCCGAGCTCGCGGTCCGCACGGGCCTCTCGGTCTCGTGGAAGCGCAGGCAGGCCTCCTCGAACGGCAGGCCGCAATGCGCGAGGATACGGCGCACCTGGCCCTCGAGGTCGGCCACCGTCTCCTCATAGTGCACGTCGAGGATCCTGCCGGGCAGCACCCGGTGCCAGTGCTTCATGATGTCGTGGTACTGGCGGTAGTAGAGCCCGAGCTCCTGCATGTCGTAGGTGAAGTGCTGCCCCTTGCCGAAGAGCTGCTTGTAGTTCCCGAGGCAGCTGTCGAGCGGGTGGCGGCGCGCGTTGATGAAGGTCGCGTTCGGCAGGATGAGCTGCGCGAAGCCGATGAAGGAGAAATTGTTCGGCAGCTTGTCGGTGAAGCGCGGCCGCCCGAGCTTGCGGTGGAGACGGGTCTCCTCAAGGTATTGGTCGCCGCAGGCGCGGAAATCGCGGCCCTTGAGGTCGAGCACGGTCTCGGGAAAGACCTTGTCGTCCCGGCGGTAGCGCGCGCTCGCCATCGCGAGGTCCCCCAGCACCGGCAGCTCGAGCGTGCCCTCGACCTGGCTGTGGCTTGCGAGGATCTGCTCGATCAGCGTCGAGCCGGAACGCGGCAGCCCGACGATGAAGATGGGGGCGT
>DASSUY010000279.1:0-3970 GCA_035706525.1 Steroidobacteraceae bacterium | reverse complement strand
GCTCGGCGTGGCCGACCCGTGCGCACAGCGCCATCGGCTGGACGACGAGGATCCTGAGCGCGACGACCTCGCGCAAATCCTTGGCGTTTTGTGGGCAGCGTATGCGGGCACCAGGTTCACGAGCCACGATGTGGAGGCTCGCTGGAAGACGGGAGATGAAGTTGGTGAGTGCCTACGCGTCGCCTGCTCCGACGTGCTTGAGGAACTGACAGGCAGAGCACTCGGCAACTACTTGCGGGGAAGGAAGAACAGGCTTGTTAACGGGCTTCGTTGCATCAAAGCCAAGAAGCAGGGTCACCGAGTTCTTTGGCAAATCGAGCGAGTTGGAGAAGGATCTACGGGGGGAATGGACATTGGTCGCGCTGGGGCGGATGCGTGCCAAGCGCCAGAGAATGCGCTGTGTCATGGACGCTGGGACACGAAGGTGACTTGCGGAGCGGAGGCCCCCTTGCCGAGACGTGATGAACGCCATCATGACTTCTGAGAGTTTGCCTTCGCGACCCGATGCGAGTACCGGCTACGCGGGAGCCTGTTGGGAAAGCCACACGTGCCCTACCGTACGGCCCTCGGCCCCGATCACGCGCCCTGTACGTGTGGACACTTCGGCGGCTCCTCCTGGTAACGGCGCGGGCCCGCTCGACTCTGGATCTTCCGCGATGAGCTGCCCGCCGCAGGTCGGAGTAGATGGCATCGAGCTGCGGGAGGGCCGGCCATGATCCCTGTGTTGACGGACCTCCGGTTCTTCCCCGCTCCGAGCCATCTCGAAGGCACGGGTTTCCTTGGCCATGTGCGCGCCCGCCTCGGTCCCGTGGTGATCGACCTCGTCGTCCGCAGGACCGCCGCCGGCCGGCTGACGGTCGTCTTCCCGACCCGGCGCGACGGGCGCGGCCGCGAGCACGCGGTGATAAGCCCCATCGACCGCGCCGCCCGTGAAGCAATCCGGCAGCAGGTGCTGGCCGCGGCGGGCCTGGAGGACGCGCCGTGAACGGGCACGTTCGCGCAGCAGGCGGCAATGGCCGCAGGGGCCGCCGTGAAACTGCCGCCCCCACGGTCGCGCCCGTTGCGCCTCCGGCCGCCGCTACGAGAAGGGAGCAGGCCCTACGTACAGGTGCACTGGCGCGCCGGGCAGACCCAGCGGCCATGTCCCCCGAAGCGCGACTGGCCGAGCTGGGCGGGCTTCTCGCAACTGGGCTTCGGAGGCATCAGCTTTCCCTTGCAGGATCACGCCGACCCGAGGCTCAGTGCCAAGCGATGGGCAGCGCGCGCGATTCGATCAACGCGGGAGTTCGGCCGTGAAGTCGATCTCCGAGGAGATCGCGGAGTTGCGCGCGATGAACGTGGCTGAGCTCTGCGAGCGCTACTTCGAGGTCTTCGGTCGCCTACCGCGCACGAAACAGCCCACCTGGCTTTGGCGGCGGATCGCGTGGAAGATCCAAGAGCAGCGATTCGGAGGGCTTTCCGAAACTGCGAAGGCACGGTTGGAGGAACTGATCGCCGAGATCGACCTGCCGATCGCGCGCGAGAACAGGACGACCGTTCGATCGCCGCGGCGGAAGGAGGTCGTGCCGGGCACGACGGTCTCGCGCGTCTACGGGGACCGCGAGGTCACGGCGACCGCGGTCGAGGGCGGCTGGGAGTACGAGGGAACCATCTTCGGCAGCCTCAGCGCGATTGCGAAGCACGTCACCGGCAGCCACTGGAACGGCCGTCACTTCTTCGGTCTCACGAAGCGAAGGGCCGCGCAGTGATCGCGACGCGCAAGGAGCTCATTGGGGCAACGCGGACCACGCGCGTCGCGATCTACACCCGCAAGTCGGTGAGCGAGGGACTGGACATGGAGTTCAACACCCTCGACGCCCAGCGCGAAGCCGTCGAAGCGTACGTGAGGAGCCAACGGGGGGAGGGCTGGACGGCGCTTGCCGAGCGGTACGACGACGGCGGCTACACCGGGGCCAATACCGACAGGCCGGCGTTCCAGAGGCTCCTGCGCGATGTCGAGGCCGGCCGCGTGGACGTTGTCGCGGTCTACAAGATCGACCGGCTCTCACGGAGCCTCGCCGACTTCGCACGCTTGATGGAAGTCTTCGAGCGCCACGGGGTGACGTTCGTAAGCGTCACACAGCAGTTCAGCACGACGTCGAGCATGGGACGCTTGACGCTGAACATCCTGATGTCCTTCGCGGAGTTCGAGCGCTCGACGATCGCCGAACGTGTGCGCGACAAGATAGCGGCCACTCGGCGGCGTGGTATGTGGACCGGTGGGAGGCCAGTGCTCGGGTACGACGTGCTCGGAAAGAAGCTCGTGGTCAACGAGTCCGAGGCCGAGCAGGTCCGCGCAGTTTTCGGGCTCTACCGCGAGCTGGGTTCCCTGCTCAACGTCGCGCACGAGCTCCGTTCGCGAGGCTGGACCACGAAGAGCTGGGTGATGAAGAATGGCGCCCGCGCGACGGGGCGAGCGTTCACGAAGAACTCCGTCCACGTGCTGCTCACGAACCCGCTCTACCTCGGGAAGATCCGGTGCGAAGGTGAGCTGGTCGATGCCCAGCACGAGGCGATCATCGACCAGGAGACCTGGGAGGAAGCACAAGCCCTGCTCTCTTCCCAGGCGACCACACCGCGTGGCTGGCGGCCGCCGACCCGGAATGGGGCCGTGCTGAGGGGCCTCCTTCGGTGCTCCTGCGGCTCGTCGATGGTGCATCACGCCGCCAAGCGCCACGGGAAGCAATACGGGTACTACGTCTGCCAGCGCGTGCTGAAGGAAGGCGCGAAGGCTTGCCCCGGTAGTCGTGCGCCGGCGGGCAAGCTCGAGGCGTTCGTGGTCGAGCGTGTTCGCCAGGTTGGTCGCGATCCGGGCGTGCTCAAGGCGGCACTGGCCGCGGATCAAGCGGACCGCGAGGCGCGGCGGCCAGAGCTCGAGGCGGAAGTGCGAAGACTCACTGCCGAGCGGGCGCGGGCTCAGGAGGAGCGCACGAACGTCGTGGATGCGATCGGGAAGGGCGCTTCGAGCCTGGTTGGCCGTCTCGCCGAGCTCGACGCGCGGCTCGCCGAGTCCGACCGTCGCCTGCAGGAAGCCAAGCGCGAGTTGGTGGCCCTCGACCTTGGCGTGTTGAATCCGGCCGAGTTGCAGAGCGCGCTGGAACAGTTCGATCCGCTTTGGGCCGAGCTCATCCCGAAGGAGCGGGCGCGGGTCCTTGCGCTGCTCCTGGAGCGAATCGTGTTCGAGCCCGAGAGCGGCGAGGTCGAGATCACGTTCCGGCCGGGCGGGCCACGAGCCTTGGCCACTCAGAACACCTGCCCTGCCGCGAGCACATTGCCCGACGGCCGGCAGGCCAACCCCTGATTCAGGAGATGACTTCCATGGCCAAGACCTACACGAGAAGAACCCCCGAGCAGGTCGTCGCCGACCTCGAAGCCCGAATCGCCACCGTGAAGCAGCGCGCGGCTGCGAAGGAGGCCGCCGCGGAGGTCAAGGGTAGCCCCGACGGCGTCGCATTCCTCGCCGCTGTGAAGGCCGCCGACCGCGCCATCCGCGTTGCCAGCGAGCATAGGAACGACGCGATGGTCCGCGCCCTGGAAACCGCTCGCGCGCCGCTGGCCGAGCACCTTGTCTCGATGGGCGTCCGGCTCCCGGACCGCAAGGCCGGCCGCCGTCGCAAGGCGCGCGCGGCGTCGTGAGCACGGTCGTCGTAGGAAAGTTCCGGCCGGCGCGGGCGGTCCTGGCCTCAGTGAAGCCCGAGGCCGGGGCGCCTGCTCCGGCATGCCCGAGGCGAGCCCGGGCGGAGCGGCTGGCGCGGCTGCTCGCGCTCGCGCACCACATCGAGCGTTGCATCGTAAGCGTCCGGGCGCCTGATGTAGCGCGGGGTACCGACGACGGTTGTTCGAGCCGATCCTCCTGGCATGGACCGGAGACGAGGATCTGGGACAACGACGCGCGGGCCAGGGGCGGCCTACTACCGAGGGATCCTGCGCG
>DASSUY010000278.1:0-28630 GCA_035706525.1 Steroidobacteraceae bacterium | reverse complement strand
CGCTCGAGTCGATGGGCGCGCTCGAGGGCGCGGGCCGCGTGCTGTCCTCGCTGCTGGCGGAGCCGGCGTACCGCCGCCACCTCGCCGCGCGCGGCGGGCGCCAGACGGTGCTGCTCGCGTTCTCCGAGGCGAACCAGGCGGCGGGCATCGCCGCCTCGCGCCATGCGATCTACCAGGCGCAGGTCGAGCTCATGGCTGCGGCCGGACAGGCGGGCGTCGACCTGTCGCTCTTCTACGGACGGGGCGGGCCCTCGAGCCGCGGGGGCGGGCCGATGGAGCGACTCGTCGAGGGCGCGCCGGACGGCGCGACGCGGGGGCGCCTGCGCGCCACGGAGCAGGGCGAGGGCATCAGCAACAGCTACGGCTTGCGGCGCATTGCGCTGCGCACCTTCGAGAAGGCGGTTTTCGCCGTCGCGATGGACCGCACCGAGCCGCCGAGGCCCGGCGCGCGCGAGCGCGAGCTCGGGGCGATCATGGCGACGGTCGCGGCCGCGAGCCGCGCGCGCTACGAGTCGCTGGTCCGCGAGCAACCGGGATTCCTGCGCTTCTTCCGGGACGTGACGCCGATCGACGTGATCGAGCGCATGCTGATCGGCGGGCGCGCGGGGCCGGGCGAGGGCGCGGAAGCGCCGGCGCGGCCGGTCACCTGGATCTACGCCTGGATGCAGAGCCGCCACGTGCTCCCGGGCTGGTTCGGCATCGGCAGCGGACTCGAGGCGGCGGCGGGCGAGTACGGCGCGGCGGCGCTCGAGCGCGCGCTCGGCGATTGGAAATTCCTCGGAAACCTCGTCGAGGACGTCGAGCTCGACCTCGTGCGCGCGGACCTCGACATTGCGGCGCAGTACGAGGGTCTCTCGACCGTCGACGCCTCTGCGATCTCGGCCGAGATCCGTCGCGAGCATGCCCTCGCGCGGCAGTGGATCACGTCGCTGCAGGGCGAGTCGGAGCTCCTCGACGCCCGGCCGGCCCTGCAACGCGCGGCGGTGCTGCGGGCGCCTTACGGAGACCCGCTGCACCTCATGCAGGTGGACCTGCTGCGGCGCTGGCGCGCGGACGGCAGGCGGGACGCGGCGCTCCTCGACGCGCTGCTCGCGAGCGTCTCCGGCATCGCCCTGGCGCTGCAGGCGACCGGATGAGCCTCGCCGGCCGCAGCATCTGCGTCTACTGCGCCTCGAGCCGCGCCTGCGACCCGGCCTACCACGAGGTTGCGAGCGCGGTCGGCCGGCTGCTCGCGGGCGCCGGCTGCACGGTCGTCTACGGCGGCGGCCGCTCCGGGTCGATGGGCGCGCTCGCGGACGCCGCGCTCGCCGCGGGCGGGCGCATCGTCGGCGTGATCCCGCGGTTCATGGTGGACCTCGAGTGGGGCCACGACGACCTGACGGAGCTGCACGTCGTCGAGGACATGCGCACCCGCAAGCACGAGATGCTGACGCGTGCGTCCGCCGTCGTCGCGCTCGCGGGCGGGACCGGCACGCTCGAGGAGCTGTTCGAGGCGATCACGCTGAAGCGGCTGGGGCTGTTCCTCGGCCCGATCGTGATCGTCAACACGCGCGGCTATTACGACGCGCTGCTCGCCCAGTTGCGGACCGCGGTGACCGAGCGCTTCATCGACGGGCGCCACGAGGCCATGTGGACCGTCGTCGCCTCGGCCGAGGAGGTCCTGCCCGCGATCGAATCCGCGGCGGCCTGGGGGGAGGACGCCCGCGGCTTCGCCGTGGTGCGCTGAATGCGATAAAATGGGGCGATGAGCAACGAACGCCCCGCCGACCCGCAGATGAGCGCCGACGCGCTCTACCGCGAGGACGTCTTCACCGACCAGCGCGTCGGCACCGTCCGGCGGATGACGCCGGTCAAGTCCGACGGCAGCGACGACCCGTCGCGGCCGCTCATCTTCATCGGCCAGGCGACGATCATGACGCCAATGGGCTCGCTCCCGCTCTCGTTCGAGCTGCCCGCGAAGACGCTCGCCGAGGCGGTCGCGCAGTTCGGGCCCGCCGCGCAGCAGGCGATCGAGGACGCCGCGCGCGAGCTGCAGGAACTGCGCCGGCAGGCCGCTTCCTCCATCGTCATCCCCGAGGGCGGCGCCGCGTCGCTGAAGGGCATGGGCGGAAAAGGCGGGATTCAGATTCCCTGACCGCCTGCCGCAAGGGGACTGTCACCTTTAGCTCCGCCATCACCTCGGTTGGGAAAACAGCAAAGCTAAAGGTGACTGTCCCCTCTTGAAAAAGGTGAACGTCCCCTTTCAATCACGGTAGTGCCTGGCCAACCAGTCCTGCACTTCCTTGTAGAAGTAGCGGCTGTTCTCTCCCTTCAGGATCCAGTGGTTCTCGTCGGGGAAGACGACGAGGCGGCTCTCGACGCCCTGGCGCTGGAGCACGGTGAAGAACTCGAAGCCGTTGTTGTAGGGCACGCGGAAGTCGCGCTCGCCGAAGGTCACGAGGATCGGCGTCTTGAGCTCCTTCGAGTGCCAGAACGGGCTCTGCTCCTTCCACACCGCGCGGCCCTCCCAGGGCGGGCCGCCGAGGTTGCGCTCGCGCGAGTAGGCCACGTCGCTCGTCGTCCACTGCGTCTTGAGGTCGTAGAGCCCCGCGTGCGAGACGAGCGCGCGATAGCGGTCCGTCGACACCGCCAGCCAGTTCGTGAGGTGCCCGCCGTAGCTCGCGCCGCCCGCGGCCTGGCGGCTCGCGTCGATGAACGGGAAGCGGCGGATCGCCTCGTCGGCCGCCTCGTTGATCTCCTCCGCGGGCCCCTTCAGGGGGTCGCCCTGGATCTTCTGCGCGAAGTCCTCGCCGAACCCGGTCGAGCCCGAGTAGTTCGTCATCAGCACGACGTAGCCGGGCGCCGCCAGCAGGTGGTAGTTCCACCGGATGAAGAACTCGTCCTTGTACATCAGGTGCGGGCCGCCGTGGATCAGCACGAACAGCGGGTACTTCTTCGCCGGGTCGAAGCCGGGTGGCAGGGCCACCATGTTGTGGATGCGCCGGCCGCGCTTCGACTCGAACCAGAACTCCTGGATGGGCTGCCAGTCGATCGCGGCGACGCGCTCGGCGTTGAAGGCCGTGAGCGCGCGGCGCTCGCCGCTCCCCGCGTCGACGCGCACGACCTCCGCCGGGCTCACGGCGCTGCCCCAGCTGGCGACGAGGACCGGCGCGGCGGCCTCGCCGCCGACCTGCAGGCCGTCGAAACTGCCCGCCTCCAGCCGGCCGAGCTCCACGACCTCGCCGCCCGCGACCGGCACTGAGAAGATGCGGTCGTGGCCGTCGTCCGCCGCGAGGATCCAGATCGTCGTGCCGCCGGGCGCGAGCTCGAAGTCCGACACGGCGCGACGGAAGGGATAGGTGGCGGGCTTGCCGAGCGCATCGCCGAAGTCGAAGCGCACGAGGCGGTCGTCGTTGTAGACGAACTTGCTGTGCGGCGTCGCGCGGGCGAACAGCGACCGGCCGTCCTCCGAGAAGGCGGGCGCGGCGTAGCTCGCCTCGGTGCCGGTCAGCCGCTTCGGCTCGCCGCCCTTCCCGGGCATGACGTACAGAGAGAGCACCTCCTCGGCGCGCGCCGACTTGTCGCGGTCCACCGTGGCGGTGAACACGATCCGGCTGCCGTCCGGCGTCCACGCGGCCTCGATGCGGTCACCGTCGTTGTCGAGGTCCCCGCCGAAGCCGGGCGCGGCGCGCAGCGTCGTGCCCGCGAGCAGGTCCTTCGCCTCGGCGCCGGCGTCGAGCGGCTGCAGCATCAGCGTCGGGCGGCGCTCGTCGAGCCAGCGGTCCCAGCGCCGGATCGGGAAGCTGTCGTAGGCGCGCGCGTTGTACTTGCGCGCCTTGTTCTCCTCGATGCGCTTGCGGTTGTCCGCGTCGTTCATCGTGCCGGGCCAGGTCAGGCTCGTGAACAGGATCGCGCGCCCGTCCGGCCGCCAGACGGGGCGCGAGGCACCGGTCGCGACGTTGGTCACGCGCGCGGCTTCGCCGCCCGCCGCGAGGTCGAGCACGTAGATCTGCGCCTCGTCGTTGCCCTCGCGCTTGGCCGAGAAGGCGATGCGCGTCGAGTCTGGGCTCCAGGCGACGCCGGACTCGCCGGCCTTCGTGAACGTCAGCTGCCTGGGCGGCGCGCTGCCGTCCGCGGGCACGAGCCAGAGGTCGCTGGATTTTTCGGCGTCGTCGTAGGCGGGGGCGGCCACCGGCACGACGACGAGGCGGCCGTCGGGCGACAGCGCGGGCGTGCCGACGCGCTTCATCAGCCAGACGTCCTCGTGCGTGATCGCGTGCTTCGCGGGAGCGTCGGCCGCGACCGCGGCGCCCGCGGCGCCGGCCAGAAAGAGCGTGAACAGCAGTCCTTGCATTCTCATGAGCCTCCTCAGGATCGCCACTGGCGGGCGCAGACGTTCTGGAGCAGCCACGGCTGGTCGGGGACGAGGTCCTCGCTGAACAGCTCGCCGCGCCCCTGCAACGGCGTCCAGTCGGTGTAGGCGCCGACGAGCGGGCCGAGGTAGGGGCGCGCGGTCTCGAGCACCGGGCGGAAGTCGAGCTGGTCCGCCTCGCGAAGGCCTTCGCGGGGATTGCGGATCGCCCAGACGAGCGCGCCGAGCGCGCCGGCCGCGACCTGCAGGCAGGTCGCGTTCGTGTAGGGGACGTGCTTTCGCGCCTCGGCGATCGAGAGCTGCGAGCCGAACCAGTAGGCGTTCCGGCCGTGGCCCGCCAGCAGCACGCCGAGCTCGTCCATGCCGGTCACGATCTCGGCGCGGATGATGCGCCGCGTGGGCTGCAGCGACCAGCCGCGCCCCTCCAGCTCGAGCGTCGAGAGCATCGCGTCGTCGCAGGGGTGGTAGACGAACATGACCGTCGGCCGGTACTCGAACTTCGAGCCCTGGCGCAGCGAGAGGTAGTCCGCGATCGAGAACACCTCGTCGTGCGTCATGAGCAGGCCCTGGAAGCCGCCCGAGGAGGGCAGCCAGCTGCGGGCGTAGGTCGCGCCGCCGGGGCGGTGCAGGTAGATGGAGCCGCAGCGCGGGCGGTGCCAGTGGGAGTTGCGCGGCTTGCGCGTCTCCGCCGTGCCGAGGGAGAGCTCCGAGGGCTGCATCAGTTCGTCGACGAATCCGTCGATCGACCAGGTGTTGACGAACTCGTTGGGGCGCTTCGGCCGGTCCGTCGCCTGCGTGTCGCGCTCCGAAACCTGGATCAGCGTGACGCCGAGCGACTCGGCGAGCTTCGCCCAGCCCGGCTGGTCCGCAGGCGCTTCCGCGGGCTTGCCGAGCCCGCAGGAGAGGTCGAGCAGGGCCTGCTTCACGAAGTGCGAGACGAGGCCGGGATTGGCGCCGTGGTCCACGACGGCCGTCGGCGCGCCGGGCGGCAGCCGCCGGCCGAGCTTCAGCATGTCCTCGCGCGTGCGGTAGTTCGTCCGCTCGCGCATCGTCAGCATGGGATTGTCAAAGACGCCGGGCCAGGGCTCGATCGAGGTGTCGACGTAGAGCACGCCGTGCGCGGCGCACCACTCGACGAGGTCGAGGCTCGAGACGTCCACCGAGAGGTTCAGCAGCAGGTCGCCGGCCTTCAGGCGACGCCGCAGCTCGCGCTGGTAGGTCGCGGGCTTCAGGTGGCAATGGACGAACTTCGCCTGGTGCTGCGCCGCGAGCGCGCGGCCCTGCTCGCTCGCCTCGAGCACGGTCAGGCCGTCCGCCGGCAGCGACAGGTGCCGGCGCAGCAGGGGCAGCATCGCCTGGCCGATGCTGCCGCAGCCGACCATCAGCACGCGGCCGGAGAATTCCGCGGTTTCGATGCGTGCTCCCCCCACAACGCGACCCTAGCAAAGTGACGGCGCCGCTGCACCTTGGTGCATAATCGCGGCCATGGACGCAAGACGCATCGCGCGCGCATTCCTGCTGCCGGCGGCCCTCGCGCTCGGCGTCGCGGCCGCGGACGGACTGCCGCGCACGCCGTCGCCCAAGGACGTCGAGCTCTACATCATCTCCCCGCGCGACGGCGAAACCGTCGCGAGCCCCGTGACCGTTCGATTCGGGCTTCGCGGCATGGGTATCGCGCCGGCGGGCGTCGCCGCCGAAAACACCGGCCACCACCACCTGCTGATCGACACGCCGCTGCCGCCCGTCGACAGGCCCATCCCGGCCGACGAGCACCACGTGCATTTCGGCAAGGGGCAGACGGAAGCTTCGGTCACGCTCGGGCCGGGCAAGCACACGCTGCAGCTCCTGCTCGGGGACCACCTGCACATCCCGCACGACCCGCCCGTGGCGTCGAAGCCGGTCACGATCACCGTCGAATAGCCGCGGAGGACGCCCGATGCGCCGACCGGTACTCCTGTGCCTGCTGCTGTTTCTCGCCTCCTGCGAACGCGCGCCGCAGTACGACCTGCTCGTGCGCGGCGGCACGGTATACGACGGTTCCGGCGCCCCCGGATTCGCCGGCGAGGTCGCGATCCAGGGCGACCGCATCGCCTACGTCGGCCCGAAGGCGCCCGGGAAGGCGAGGCGCGAGATCGACGCCACCGGCAAGGCGGTCGCGCCGGGCTTCATCAACATGCTCTCCTGGTCGACCGAGTCGCTGCTCGTCGACGGCCGCGGCCAGAGCGAGCTGCGCCAGGGCGTGACGCTCGAGGTCATGGGCGAAGGCTTCTCCATGGGCCCGCTCAACGACGCGATGAAGGCGCAGCTCGAGGCGCAGCAGGTCAACGTCAAGTACCCGATCGACTGGACGACGCTCGGCGAGTACCTGTCGGGCCTCGAGAAGAAGGGCGTGTCGATGAACGTCGCATCGCTCATCGGCGCCACCAACCCGCGGGTCCTGCTGCTCGGCGAGGGCGACGTGGACCCGACGCCGGAGCAGCTGGCGGCGATGCAGGACATCGTGCGGCAGGCGATGGAGGAGGGCGCGCTGGGCGTCGGCTCGGCGCTCATCTACGTGCCGGGCACCTTCGCGGAAACCGACGAGCTCGTCGCGCTCGTGTCCACCGCGGCACGCTGCGGCGGCATCTACATGACGCACATGCGCAGCGAAGGCCGCGGGCTCGTCGAGGCGGTGGACGAGGTGATCGACATCTCGCGCCGCTCCGGCGCGCCCGCCGAGATCTACCACCTGAAGGCGGGCGGCAAGCCGTACTGGCCCAGGATGGACGAGGCGCTCGCGCACATCGAGGCCGCGCGCAGCGAGGGCCTCCGGATATCCGCGGACATGTACGTCTACAACGCGGGCGCGACCGGGCTCGACGCCGCCATGCCGCCCTGGGTGCAGGCGGGCGGCAATGCCGCCTGGTTCGAGCGCCTGCGCGATCCCGCGGTCCGAAAGAAGGTCGCGGCCGAGATGCGCGCGCCCGGCAAGGACTGGGAGAACCTGCTGCACGCCGCGGGCGGCGCGGAAAACCTCCTGATCGTCGAGCTGCGCAAGCCCGAGCTCAGGCCGTACATCGGCAAGACGCTTGCGGAAATCGCGAAGATGCGCGGCAAGAGCCCCGAGGAGACGGCGATGGACCTCGTCGCGGAGGACGAGACGCGCGTCGGCACGATCTACTTCCTGATGTCCGAGGAGGAGGTCGCCCGGAAGGTCGCGCTGCCTTACGTGCACTTCGGCTCCGATGCCGCGGCGCAGTCCGCGGAGGGCGTTTTCCTGAAGAGCGGCACGCACCCGCGCTCTTACGGGAACTTCGCGCGCCTGCTCGGCAAGTACGTGCGCGACGAGAAGCGCACGACGCTCGAGGACGCGATCCGGCGCCTGACCTCGGATTCCGCGGCGGTGCTGAACCTCGAGGATCGCGGGAGCCTCAGGCAAGGCTACTTCGCCGACGTCGTCGTCTTCGACCCCGCGAAGATCGAGGACCACGCGACCTTCACGGACGCGCACCGCTACGCGACGGGCGTGTCCGAGGTCATCGTCAACGGCCAGCTCGCGCTCGCGGCCGGTGAGCCGACCGACGCGCAGCCGGGACGCGTCGTGCGCGGCCGCGCCTGGACCGGCGCGGGCGGCGGCGGCTGCCGCGCCGCGGCCTCCGACTGGGACTGGCCGCCCGTCCGGTAGCGCGCGGCCCTTGCCGGTCGAATTCCTGCTGTTCGGGCTGACGCTCGCCGGCGTCGCGCTGTTCCACCGGCGGGCGCTGCCGATCGCGGCGGCCGGCCTCGCCGCCGTCATCGCCTACCAGTGGCTGTTCGCCGCGTTTCCCGCGGGCCCGGGAGCCGTGGGCCTCGCCGCCCACTTCGCGCACGAGTGGGTGATCCTCGCGAACCTCTTCCTGCTGCTGGTCGGGTTTGCGTTGCTCGCGGCGCACTTCGAGGCAAGCGGCATCCCGAGGGCCCTGCCGCACTACCTGCCTGACGACTGGACGGGCGCGCTGGCCCTGCTCGGGATCGTCTTCATCGTCTCGGGATTCCTCGACAACATCGCCGCGGCACTCATCGGCGGCGCGGCAGCGCACACGCTGTTCCGCGGGCGTGTGCACACGAGCTACCTCGTCGCGATCGTGGCGGCCTCGAATGCGGGTGGCGCCGGGAGCGTGCTGGGCGACACGACCACGACGATGATGTGGATCCACCACGTGCCTCCGCTTCATGTGCTGCACGCCTACATCGCCGCGATCGTGGCGTTCGCGGTGTTCGCACCGCCTGCCGCGCGGGCGCAGCAGAAATTCGCGCCGATTGTCCGTGACAGCCCTTCGGGGCTTCGCATCGACTGGGCGCGGGCGGCCATCGTCGCCATCGTGATCGCCTGCGCCGTCGCGGCCAACGTGGCGGCGAACCTCGCAGCTCCCTGGCTCGCGGCGCGCATGCCGGTCATCGGTTCCGCCGTGGCCCTGTCGCTCGCCGCCACGACGCCCTGGCGACGGCCGGACTGGAAGATCCTGCCGGCGGCCGCCAGCGGTTCCCTGTTCCTGCTGTGCCTCGTCACGCTTGCCTCGCTGATGCCCGTGCACGCGCTGCCGGACCCGTCCTGGCGAAGCGCCTTCGCGATCGGGTTCGTGTCCGCCGTCTTCGACAACATTCCGCTGACGGCCCTCGCGCTCGAGCAGGGCGGCTACGACTGGGGCGTGCTGGCGTTTTCCGTGGGTTTCGGCGGCTCGATGATCTGGTTCGGATCGTCGGCCGGCGTTGCGATCTGCAACATGTTTCCCGGGGCGCGCTCGACCCGGCGCTGGCTCGCGGAAGGCTGGCTCGTCGCGCTCGGCTACGTCGCCGGCTTCCTGGCGCTCGTCCTCCTGCTCGGCTGGAACCCGGGCTAGGCGAGCCGGCCCGCCAGCCGGTCCAGGAATTCCCGCGCATCCGTTTCCGCCCGCCGCAGGTGGCGCCAGGGCCGCTCGAGCCGGTGGCCCGGCAATTGCCGGAGGATCCGCTCGATCCCGGCTTCCCCCTCGCCGTAGCCCGCGAGCCAGTCGCGGCAGCGGTCGATCGAAGCGACGCGCTCCACCGAGCGCAGCATGTCGAGGAGGTCGTAGTCGGCGGACGGGCGGCCGACGACGCTCCCGCGGAAGCTGCAGCCGTGCGCCAGGTCGAGCAGGTGGTATTGCGGCGATTCGCCGGCCCTGCGCGTCACGAGGATGTTGGCCGCATAGTACGCGCCGTGCACCACGCCGCAGTCGTGCATGCGTCTCGCGAGGGCGAACACCGGTGCGAGGTCCATCGACGGCCGGCTGGCGCGCAGGAGGTCGCGCAGGGGGAGGGCCGTCGGGATCTCGCGCGTCAGCAGGACCTCGTGCCAGCCGTGCTGCCGGTCGCGGTCCTGCCACCAGCGGAGCGGCTCGGTGCAGGGAATCCCGGCCTCCTGCAGGCGCTGCAGCAGCCGGAACTCCCGCTCCACGCGATACGGCACGAACAGGTGCCGGACCGGGTCCAGGACGCTGCGGCGACGGTACATCTTGAAGCATCCGCGGCCGCCGTCCGCGAGCGGTTCCATCCACACGAGCGTGCGGGGTTCCGCCTTGACGACGCGCTGCGCCGCGGCCGCGCGGGTGATCATGCCGCTGCGCCGTCCTTCACGATGAGCGCGAAGCGGTGGCCGGACGCGATGCGGTTGAGCGGAGGCGCCGCGACCAGCCGGCCGCCGCCCTCGCGGGCGAGCTCGGCGACGCGCTGCGTCGTCATGGTGAGCTTGGGCGGCTTGCGGTTGAAGGGGTGGCGGAGCCGGCGCGTCAGGTTCTTGAGCGAATAGTGGTCGAAGAAGGTCACGATCACGTAGCGGCGGGACACGCGCAGCAGCTCCCGGAAAAGGCGCTCGCGCTCCGCCGGCGTCGGCAGGTGATGGGCGAGGCGGATGCAGATCGTGCCGTCGACGCTTCCGTCGCGAAGCGGGATGTGGAAGGCGGAGGCCGTCATCCAGGCGCGCGGCGTCCGGAGCGTGGACGTCGCGCGGCCGTAACGGATCTGGCCGATCGCGATGTCGGCTTCGATGATGAAGTCGGCGCGCTCCTCGAATGCGGGCGTGATGCGCCCGCCGCCGCAAGGCAGCTCGAGGACGCGCCCGGCGCGGCCGACGCGGTCGAGGTGGCGGCGGATCAGCCGCCACTCGCGCCGGGTGCCGAGGCGCTTGTGCGCCTTGCGCTGGTAGCCGTGGTTGTAGGCCGCGGCCCGCTCGATGGTCTGGTACTCGGCCTGATAGGCGTCGCTGGTCTCTGCGTGCTGCCCGGCGCCCCAGGTGTCCGAGGAACCGCGGACGGCGAGCAGGGCGATCCCGTCTTCCATGCCGTAGCGCGTGCCGCAGCCGCGGCAATGAAGCTCGCTCGGGCCGCAGTCGACGCTGGCGTGGCAGGCGGGGCAAGCGAGCAGGTGCGCGATCGCGTGGATGCCGCCTTCGGGCGATGCATCCGGAGTTTCCGCCGCTGCGACCGTCGTGTTCATTCCGGCATCCCCCCTGAAATCCGAAGCTCGCCGTCGTCGAACGATCCCTCGAGGGTCGTCGTCGCGAGCACCGTGTCCAGCGCCTGCCGCGGCGTGAGGCCCTCGATGGAGCCGTGGACGACGACCGATTCCGCTTCCTCGCGCGTCGCTTCGGACATGTAAGTGACTTCGGCTCCGAGCTCCCGCGCGGCCCAGGCCAGGAACTCCGCGAGCGGCCGGCCGTCCACGTCGATCGCAGGCGCCACCGACTCGACCCAGCCCCAGCTCGCGCCGTAGCGGGGCGCATGGCTTCGCGTCACGTCGCCATTCGCCGCGATCATGAGCTGCTCGCCGGCCGATGCCTGTTCCAGGGCGCCGGAGCGCGACTGCAACTCGACGCGGCCCTCGCGAATGCGAAGGCGCACGGCGTCTCCCTCGACGCGAACTTCGTATTGCGTGCCGAGGTGCCGCACGACGCCGGTCGGCGTATCCACGCGCAGCGCCGACTCGCGCCCCAGGGCGGCGCCCGCGTCCACATACAGCGTGCCGCGCTCGATGACGATGCGCTCCCCGGAAGCGAGGCGGATGCGCGTACCGCCGTCGAGGCGTGCCGAGACGCCGCCGGGGAGCGACATTCCCGCGCGGCCCGCGGGACCGGTCTCGATCGTGTCGCCGGCGCTCACGGGGGAGCCCGCGACCGCCCGGTCCCAGCCCGCCAGCCAGCCGCCGCGCAGCCGCACGTCATCCTGCGCGACGACCACCGTCCCGACGGCCGCGCCGGGTTCGCTGGCCTGCCGGGCCACCATCCAGGACCCGACGGCGACGGCAGCGACGCCCGCGGCGATCGCGAACGCGGTCGCGCGACGCCGTCCCGCACGGCGCTCGGCCACGATCCGGCGCCATTCGCCGCGCAGCTCTTCGCGCGCGGCCGCAATGACGTCGGGCGGGACCCGCTCTCGCGGCCCGGCCGCCTTCAGCAGCCGCTGGATGTCTGTTTCTTCGTTCAAGGGACTCTCCTCAGGCCCCGAGGCCGGCGGCGATGTCCGCGGCCGCCGCGCCGAACACCTGTTCGAGCGCCTCGCGGAATGCGGTCCGGGCGCGCGCGAGGAGCGACTGCGCCGCGATCGTGCCGATCCCGAGCCGCTCCCCGATCTCCTCGACGGACCGGTCCTCCATGTATTTCCACTCGAGCGCGTTGCCGTAGTTGGCGGGCAGCCGGTCGAGTACCGCGCGCACGAGGCGTCCTGCCTCGTCGCGTCCGGCCGACTTCACGAGGTCGAATTCCTCGGGGGCCACGATCGACTCGATCGCCGCACGGGTCTCCGGGGTGTCATCCATGAGGACCACGTGTCTTCGATGGCGCCGGTTCGACCGGATGTAGTCCACCGCCTCGTTGCGGCAGATCTGGCAGATCCAGGTGAAGAGGGTCGACCCGCCGCGGAAGTCCCCCACCCGGCGCATCACCTTGACGAGCGTCGCCTGTACGACGTCGCGCGCCGCCTCGGCGTCGCCGCCGAGCCGGGGGAGCGCGAATCGGTAGACCCGCGCGAAGTAGGCATCGAAGAAGGCCTCGAACGCCCGTTCGTCGCCCTCCGCCATCCGGCGGATGAGTTCTTTCTCTTCGGTCATTGCCTGCACTGCGCGTGGCGCCTGAAGGTGGGACGTCGGGCCCAGGGTCAATCAATCGCAGGCTTGCCCGGCCCCCGGATTTTAGCACCAGGGTCTCGAGGCCCAGCATCACGTACCAGTCGAGGGCGGCACTCGTGAGGTCGTGCGAGAGGAAATGGGCTCCCCTGGCTTCCTGCCCGAAGGCAAAGAGGGCTCCCACCGCCAGGGCGCCCCCCAGCAGCCGTCGGGCCAGCCTCGGCCGCGAGCCCCGGAAGAGGAAATAGAAGGCCATGAGGGCGAAGCCGGCCGACGAATGCGCCCCGGGGAAGCAGGCCGCCCGGGGCAGCCAAGGGGGCCTCGCCTGCAGTAGCCGGACATACGGCCGGTCCCCGCCGAAGCCGGCGAGGTCCCGCGGGCAGTCCATGTCCGTGGCCCGTTTGAGCCCGCCGACGACGCTCGTGCAGAGGAGGATCGAGAGGGCGACGTAAGAAGCGCCTGTCCGCAGCGGCCGCCACCGCGGGCGCCAGAGTGAAACGACCAGGACGACGAGGGCGGCGATCCCGACCGCCCAGACCAACGCAGTGCCTGCGGCATGCAAATGCTCCCCCGCCCATGGCACGCGCTCGCCCAGCCAGGTGCCGGACTGCGCGTCGAAGAAGAAGGATTCCGCCATGCGCCGGTCCAGGTCGAAGACGCCGATCAGCGCCATCGCCGCGGCCCAGCCGGCGGCCGGAAGGAGCAGCGGCCCGACGCGCTCGCGGAGCGTCGCTGCCATCAGAAGCTCCGCTTGGTCTGGACGAGGAACTGCACGCTGTCGATCGAGGACCCGCCGTCCAGCGGGAAGGCGACGTCGAAGTGGATCACGTTCCCGAGCGCCGAGCGCGTGCTGCCGAGGCGCAGGCCGAAGCCGACGTCCTTGAGCAGCCCGAGATTTTCCGCCGGCCCGAGCGGCGTGTCCCCGAAGGCGCGCCCCACGTCCATGAAGACTGCGGCGCCGACGTCCGCGATCTTCCAGAGCGAGTATCGCGTGAAGATCCGCTGCTCGAGGGTCAGCAGCGCCGTCGCGCTGCCCGCCTGGTAGCGCAGCGGATAGCCGCGAAGGCCGCTGTCGCCGCCGATCGTCAGCTCGTGGTCCGCGTCCAGCGCATGGCCTGCGGCCCCCGAGAAGCTTGCGTAGAAGACGCCGTTGGGGCCGGTGGGGTGGTAGTAGCGCAGGCCCGCCGACAGGAGGCTGTCGGCCGCGGATCCGTCCTCGACGCGGGTCGTGAGACTCGCGTCGGCGAACAGGGAATCCTCCACGCCGACGCGCCAACCTCGCCCCACGTCCGCGTGCAGCAGGAAAGCATCGCGATCGGCGCCGAGGCCGGGCGTCGACCAGCCGAGTTCGAGCGCATAGCGCAGGCCGAAAGCCCGGTCTTCGGTGCGCGCGATCTGGTCGCGGTTCCGCGTCGTGTCGAAGTCGTCCTGCACCGCTTCCAGGCGAAGGAACGGGTAATCGAGCCGGCGGTCTGCGGGCATCGCCGCGGGAACGGTCTCGCCGGCAGCGGGCGCGAAGTCCGCGTGCTCGCGGCGAAAGCCGAAGATCGTCCGGTGCGTCCAGCCGTCCAGCAGCCCCGCCGACCAGCCGTAGCGGACTTCGCCGAACTGCACGTCGCGCGCGTAGGCGGCCACGCGCTCGCCCAGCCGGTACACGGGTTCGACCGAGCTGTCCTCGAGCAACCGCAGGCCGGTGCTCCAGTGGCTGTCGAGCGAAAAGAATGGCCGCTCCACGGCGAGGCTCCAGCCCTGGCCGTCGTCGCTGTCGCGCCAGGCGATGTCGTTGACCCAGCGACTGCCGAGGACGTCGGGGTCCCGCCAATGCAGCGTCCAGGAACTGCGGTCCGGGTCGGTCGCGACCTCGAAAGAGAGCTCCTTGCCGAGGCCGAGCAGGTTCAGCTCCTCGAGCTTGATGCCGCCGGAGTTCTCGCCGCCGCTTCGGCCGAAGGAGATGCCCGGGTTCGTCGTCCACACCTCGCGGGCGGCGACTTCCAGCGTCGTGGCGCCGTCCACGCAGTCGTGCGCGCGAATCTCCGGCTCGCGGATGTAGCGCAGGTCGCGGAGGTTCCGCAGCGTCTCGTCGATCCGGCGCTCCGAGACCGGCTCGCCCGCCGCGAAGAGCAGGTGCGACTGGATCGCCGTCTCGCGCGAATCGATGTGCAGGCGGTCTGCCCAGCGATACAGCGCCGGCAGGTCGGGCTCGTCGTCGAAGATCGGCAGTTGCCGCAGCTCGACGGCGCGGATCGTGTAGCCCTCGGCTTCCAGCTGCGGGATCGGGGGGCAGGTCGCGGCGCCGGCGGTCGCTTCGGCGTTCGCTCGGAAGGCCAGCGCCACCCATGCGAAGAGCGCTGCGGCCCTCATGGGCTTGACCCGCTCCCGGCGACCGCTTGGCCCGTGGTCTCGGACGGCAGGTAACGCCCGCTTTCGAAGAGCTCGTAGGCCGTCTGGAAATAAGCGATGCCGAGGCGCTCCAGGGCCGGGTCGGGAGGCGCCGGCGAGTAGCGGTCGCTGCCCGGATCATACCGGTAGGTTTCCGCCCTCCGGCCGAGCCCGAAGACGACCAGCTCGCCGTCGCGGTAGATCGCGACGTCGTGGTTGTGGTTGAAGAAGGCGACGCGTCCCTCGGCGGGCGCGCGCAGCGCGTCCTGTCCGAAGAACGGAGCCTCGTAGGGAAGCCCCAGCAGCCCGAGCACCGTCGGCGCGAGGTCGATCTGCGTCATGAGCGTGTCGACGCGGCGCGGCGGCACGTGCTTCGGCGACCAGATCATGAGCGGGATCTCGTAGGTGCGCAGCGGAATCTCCTCGGCGCCGTACACCCGCGCGCCATGGTCGGCCGCGACCACGAAAATCGTGTCGTCGAACCAGGCATGGGATCTCGCGGCATCGAGGAACTTGCCGAGCGCATAGTCCGCGTAGCGCACGCCCGCGGCGCGCCCGCCGCCCTCAGGCGGGATGCCTTCCGCCTCCAGTCCCTCGCGGAACGTGAACGGCTTGTGGTTGGACGTCGTCATGATGATCGAGAAGAACGGCTTTCCGTCGGCGTGCAGCCGGTCGTAGTAGCCGAGCGCGTGGTCGAACAGGTCCTCGTCCGCCACGCCCCAGATGTTCTCGAAACGCACGTGCTCGATCGCGCGCCGGTCCTCCACTTCGAAGCCGTTGTCGCCGAAGAAGGCGTTCATGTTGTCGAAGTAGCCGTAGCCGCCGTACAGGAAGCTGGTGCGATAGCCCAGCGAGCGCATGACGGCGCCCCAGTTCGCGACGTGCTCGAAGCCCGGACGCCGCAGGATGGAGACGGTCGGGATCGGGGGGATCGAGGCCGTGAACGCCTCGAGCCCGCGCACGGTGCGCGTCCCCGAGGCATAGGCGTGCCGGAACCAGAGGCCCTCCTGCGCGATGCGGTCGAAGTTCGGCGTGAGGTCCCGGCTCGAGCCGTAGAGCCGGCTGAACTCCGCGCCGAAAGACTCGCTCGACACCAGGACGACGTTCAGCCGCCCGAGTCCGTCGGCGCGTCCGGGGAACTCGCGGTCGAGGCGACCTTCCGTGAGGCGCGTGAAGCGCCCGGCGCCGCGCGCGAGCGATTCCGCGACCAGCCTGAAGTTCTCCTGCGGATCCGCGCTCAGGTAATTGGCGTGGTAGTCGATCTCGCTCGTGAGCGCCGCGCGGAAGAAGCTGCTGATGCCGTTCTGCACCAGCTCGTTCTCGACGCGGTTGTCGCCGCGATCGAGGAGGTCGGTGTTCCAGAAGGCGGCCGCGAGCGCGACGGCCGCCAGCCAGGCGGCGGGCACCAGCCAGCGGGGGCTCATGGGCCTTTACGCCGGGGCAGCCACCGGCGCAGGCAGGCAAGGCCGAGGGTCGCCGCGACCCCCGCGCAGATCGCGATCCACACCACCGGATATTCCGTCCAGATGTCGCCGGCGACCTCGGTGGGGTAGGCGAGGTAGTCGAACGCGACGAGGTTGAACCTCGCGTCGAACTCCTGGAAGAAGTAGCGCTCGACGACCGCGAGGTAGACCATCGCGAACAGCGTCAGCCAGCTACCGCCCATGAGCAGGAGGCGGTGCGGGCGCGTCTGCAGCCAGCGCTCCGTCACGAGCGCGAGGTACAGCACGAGGGGCGAGAGCCCATACAGGGTCACGACGGCGTCGTTGGCGAGCCCGCGCAGCATGATCGATGGCAGCTCGCCCAACCCGACCCCCTGGAGGAGGCCGAATTCGCGCCAGAGGGCGACGCGCAGCAGGGCGCCGACGGCCAGGGCCGCCGCGCCCAGCCCGAAGACCGGCCGGAATCGCGAGGTCATGCCCCGTGGGACGCCCCGGCGGTCTTCCGCCAACCGCCGGGGCCGGCTTCAGAACTCCCAGAGCACGCCGATCGAGGGGACGGTCGGCAGCCAGTCGGTCTCCTGCGTCGTGAACGACGTCCCGCCCGCGCCGTCGTCCTCCAGGATCAGCCGCTGGCAGCAGGCATTGCCGACGTTCAAGGCATTCGTGACCTCGAAGGTGACCGCGAGGTTGCCGACGGCGAGCGGCCGCCGGTACTCGGCACGCAGGTCGATTGTCGCGCGGGTAGGAAAACGATCCTCGTTTCGCGGCCCGAGCGAGTCGCTGCCGACCTGCGTCGTCGGCCAGCCGCGGTGCGTCGAGGCGACCGCGCCGTAACGCCAGCTGCCGTGCACCCAGTCGAAGCCGGCCGTGACTGCCCAGGTCTGGTCCCAGCTGCGCGCCTGGCGGCGGCCGCCGAGGCTGTCCCAGGCCTCCGACCAGGCGAGGCCGACCCACCAGTTCAGCATGCGCCCGTCCGCGACGGCCGAGATCTCGGCGCCGCGTACTTCGGCGGCGAGCGGCGCGACTTCGATGCGGTCGGGCGCGATCTCCGGGACGAGGGACATCGGGTCCAGCAGGTTTTCGAAATGCGGCCGCGGATCGGATTGCAGCTTGCGGTACCACTCGAGGCGGAGCGCGATTCCGTCGTCCAGGCGATGGTCGATTCCGACGATGAACTGGTCCGATCGCTGCGCCTCGGGGAATTGCGTCAGCCCGTCCTCGACCTTCAGCTCGTGCACCTCGTCGGTCTGGTGGAATCGCCCCCAGTGCGCGCGGACGCTCGTGGCGGGGCTGAATTCCCAGCGAAGGTTGATGCGCGGATCCAGGAGCCAGTTTTCGGCATCGAAGCCTTCGGTCACCGTCTGCTCCGCGCGCAGCCCGATCTCCGAGACGAGCGGGTCCGCGACCTGCCAACGATGGGACGCGTAGAGCGCGATGCGGTTGCGCCCCGGCCGCAGGTTCGTCTCGCGATCCAGCGTCGGGGCCCGGCCGAACAACTCGGCGACGGGCTCGCTGAAGGCCGCGGACGCCGCGTACCGGTAGGACGCGTCCTCTTCCACCCAGTGGATGCCCGCTTCGATCCGGTTGCGCGGATTGACCTGCCACGCGATTTCGCCGCGCCAGTCGACGTACTCGGAGTTCCGCCGGTCGTCCACGCTTCCCGACGAGATGCCCGGATTGTCGATCGTCCCCGCGCGGAATCCGTCGATGCTGCTCTGGCCGAAGAGCAGCGCGGCCTCGAAGCCGTTCTCCCAGGCGCGGTCGGCCCGCAGCCACAGGTAGCGGCTGAGGCTCTCGATCTTCGCGCTCTCGCCCTCGGCCTGGCGCGCGATCGTGAGCTCGTCGCGGCTCCAGAGGAAATTGGCGGTGAGCCGGATCTTCGAGGCGTCGCCGTAGCCGAGCCGCGCGTAGACGTCGCCGTAGCTCGGCGAGCCGGCGTCCCGCGCGAAGGCCTGCACGAATGGCTTCAGCGTCCCGGCCCGGCCGATCGCCAGCCAGTCGACGCCGGCGCGCTCGATTTCTCCGCCCGAACGGGCCATCGCGTTGAACACGGACAGGCCGAGGGCGGAGCGCGGCTCGTCGGTCGCCTCGATGGTGTGCAGGTCGAAGACGCCGGCCATGCGGTTGCCATAGCGCACCGGGAAGCCGCCCGTGTACACCTCCGCGTTTCCGATCAGCGTCGGGTCGAGCATTCCGAAGACGTCGTGGTATCCCGGGAGGTGGAAGACCTCGCGCAAGGGGTAGCCGTCGAGCAGCGTCAGCAGCTCGCCGCTCTCGCCGCCGCGGATGTTCGCCTGCGCGGTCAGTCCGCCTTGTGCCATCCCCGGCAGCCGCGCCAGCGAACGCAAGGCGTCCTCGCCGGGGCCCGGCTGGGCCGCGAGCACGTCGCCCCCGATCCTGACGCTTCCCAGGCCGCCGAAACGGTCGAGTGCGTAGCGGCTGGTCGAGACGACGACCTCGGCCAGTTCCGTCCCGGCCGATGCGAGGCGAAGCTCCAGGTGCGGCGCATCGCCCGCGACTTCCACGTCGTCACGGTCCGCGTCCTGGAAGCCCGCGGCCTCGACGTGCAGGTCGTAGGCGCCCTCCGGGACCGCCCCGATCGCAAAGCGGCCCTGGTCGTCGGTCCAGTCGTGCGCCTGGATCGGCGCGAGGCGCACGAGCGCGCCTGCGATCGGCGCGCCCCGCTCGTCGAGCACGCGGCCCTCGAGCACGGCGGCAGGCGCTTTCGAGTCGGCGGTCACGGCATAGAGTCCCGGCCTGATCGCCCGCAGTGAGAGGCCGCGTTCCGCCAGGATCTCCCGAGCGATCAGCAGGCGGCCCGTCGAGGTGGGCTCGTGGAGGACCGTCAGCGTCGGCGGCAGGAGGTCCGAGCTGTAGATGAAGTCGAGGCCCGTCCCCCGGAGCTCCGCCAGCACGTCGGCGATCGGGCGCCCCGCATAGGCCGCGGCGAGCGCGGCCCCAGGCGAGGCCAGCCAGGCCAGCAACGCGAGGAGGGCGCCGATCGAAGGGCGCAGGCGTCGTCGGCTCATCCCGCGGTGGAAGGTCAGTGAATCGCGGCGGCAGCGACTGGCATGGCGTGCGGCCGCCGCGACTCGAGCCATGCCCAGAGGGCATCCCACTGCTGCAGTTCCGGGTGCACGCGCGCAGGGTTCATCTCGTGCAGCCCGAGCCCCTGCTCGGCGGCGTAGACGTACTGCTGCGAGTCGCGCAGCGTCGTCACGACGGGGATCTGCATGGAATCGAGGAAGCGCATCAGCGTGCGGAAGATGATGGTGTTCGGCTTCACGCGGTTGGCGATGACAGCCAGCCGGTTTTCACGGCGCTTGACCTTGCCGGAGAGGAGCAGGTTCCCGATCGTGCGCGACGCGGCGTGGATGTCGGGATCGGAGGGCATCACTGGCACCAGCACCGCATCGGCGTCGCGGACGTGCTCGTGGAAGGACTGCGGCGGCAGGGCGGCGGGTGTGTCCACGACGACGCGGTCCGTGCCGACCGGGATGCGAAGCTGGAAGCTGCGCGTCATGCCGATCGTCGGCGCATAGGCCGCGATCCCGTGGATGGGCGGCCTCTGCGGCGAGCGCCGCTCCAGCCAGCGCGTGCTGGAACCCTGGGGATCGAAATCCATCAGCACGGGGCGATAGCCGCGCGCGGCGTACATCGCCGCGATACCGGTTGCGATCGTGGACTTGCCCGAGCCGCCTTTCGGATTGAGCAGGACGATGCGCAACTTGCCTCCCCCGGCAACTCCGGCCCAGATTACGCTGTCTGGCGGATGGCGAATATAGTAAAGAGAAAGGCTATGACTGCCAACGACTTACATGACAAAACCTAGAATCGTCATCGTTGGCGCGGGTTTCGGGGGCCTCGCAGCCGCGGCCGGCCTCGAGCGCGCTGCGGTTGACGTGACCGTCGTCGACCGCCAGAACCACCACCTGTTCCAGCCCTTGCTGTACCAGGTCGCGACCGCGGGGCTTTCCCCCGCGGACATCGCCTGGCCGGTCCGCAGCCTTTTGCGGCGCCAGAAGAATGCGCGCGTGCTGATGGGCGAAGTCACGGCGGTCGATCCGGCGCACAAGACTGTGGTCGTCGACGGACGCCCGGTCCCGTACGACGGCCTCGTGCTCGCGACCGGGGCGACGCACGGCTATTTCGGCCACGACGAGTGGGCGGCGCACGCGCCCGGGCTCAAGACGCTCGACGACGCGACCGCGATCCGCCGAAGGCTCCTGCTCGCCTTCGAACGCGCCGAGATGACGTCGGACCCGGAAGATTGCGCGCGGCTGCTGACGATCGTCATCGTCGGCGGCGGGCCGACGGGCGTCGAGCTCGCGGGCGCGATCGCCGAGCTCGCGCGGCGGACGCTCGCGCGCGACTTCCGTGCGATCGACCCGGCGCGCACGCGCGTCGTGCTGGTCGAGGCGGGGCCGCGCGTGCTCGCGAACTTCCCGGAGTCGCTCTCCGCCTACACGGCCCGCGCGCTGGCACGGCTCGGCGTCGAGCTGCGCCTCGGCCAGCCCGTCACGCGCTGCGACGCCGGGGGCGTCGCGATCGGCGAGGCGCGGCTCTCGTCCGCGACCGTGATCTGGGCGGCGGGCGTCGCGGCGTCGCCGGCCGCGCGCTGGCTCGGCATCGCGCCGGACCGCGCGGGCCGCGTGCCGGTCACGGACCGGCTGCAGCCGGCGGGCCACGAGGACATCTGGATCATCGGCGACACGGCGTTCGCGACCAACCCGGGCGGCGTGCCGCAACCGGGCATCGCGCCCGTCGCGAAGCAGCAGGGCGTTTACGTCGCCCGCGCCATCCGGGCGCGCTTCGAAGGGGGCGCGCCGCCGCCGCCCTTCGTCTACCGCGACCGTGGATTGCTCGCGACCATCGGGCGCACCGCCGCCGTCATCGCCTGGCGGCGCCTGCGGCTCCGCGGCTGGCTCGCCTGGTGGATCTGGGGCGCCGCGCACGTGTACTTCCTCGTGAGCCTGCGCAACCGCCTCATCGTCGTGACGCAGTGGCTCTGGGCTTATCTGCTCTGGGAGCGCGGCGCCCGCCTCATTACGGGCGCGGCTGATCGGCGATCCTGACCGGCGCGGAAAGGTGCAGATTCGCCCAGCGCGGGTCCGAGGCAAGCGGTGCCAGGAGGGGGGAGGGCCGCGTGTCGAGGTTGCTGCATTCGACGACGCGGAGCGCATTGGGGATGCTCGTGCACCACGCCATGTGGCGTTGCAGCCATTCGAAGGCGGCCGACGAGTCGCCCCGGAAGGCATAGGCTTCCGCCAGCCGGTACGCGTGCAACTCTCCGCCCGAGGCGGCGATTTCCGAGAGCGCCGCGTCCGATGCGCGATCGTCGCCGAGCCCATGCTCCGCCAGCGCGAGGCATTGCAACCCGTCGGCGGACCGGCCGCGCGTCGCGGCAAGCGTGCGGGCTTCCGCGAATCGTGCGAGCCGGACCAGGCTCTGGCAGGCGACGTCAATCCGGTGGGTCGGGCTCAACTCCAGCGCCTTGCGTGACTCCGACAGGGCGTCCTCATAGCGGCCGGCGATGTAAAGTGCCACGGCCAGGTTGTAGTGCGCGACCACCGACAGCGGATCGGACTCGACGAAGAGCCGCGCGATCGCGAGCTCGCCTTCGACGCCCTGGTCAGCGAGCTTCTCGCGGGCGATCGCGGACTTGACGATCGGGTTCTCGGGCTCGAGCTCCTTCGCCATGCGCCAGTGCTCCGCGTTGGCGTCGGGGTCGCCGACGGCGTAAGCCCGGAGCGCGAGCCGCACGTGCGGCTCCGCAAGCCGCGGGTTCAGCTCGAGCGCGCGGTTGGCGGCCCGCTCGAGCCCGGCGTGGCCGGTCGCCGCGTCCAGGCGGCCCTCGGCCACCAGGATCCAGTACGCGCTCGCGAGCCCTGCAAAGGCGCGCGCGAACCCGGGATCGAGTTTTGTCGCTTCCTCGAAATAGTCGCGTGCCTGGGCGACGTCGCCCTCGCCACGGCGGGCAAACAGGTGACGGGCGATCAGGTACTTCTCATAGGCCGCTGGAATGGGCCGGTGCTCCGGCGCGGACGGTGTGGCCAGCCGGACATGCAGGGCGGTCGCGACTCGCGAGGCAATGTCGTCCTGGATTTCGAAGAGGTCGCCCGTCGCACGGTCGTAGTTCCGGGACCACACGTGAGTGCTGTCGGCGGCATCGATCAGCTGGGCCGTCACCCGCACGCGTTCCCCCGCGCGTCGCACGCTGCCTTCCAGCACGTGCGTGACGCCGACCTTTGCCGCAACGGCCGCGACGTCGAGCCCCTTGTCGCGCAGCGCAAACGACGTCGTACGCGCAACGACGCGCGTGCCGGAGTTCTCCGCAAGCCGGTTGATCAGTTCCTCGGTCAGCCCGTCGGCAAACAGCTGGTCGCCCTCGTCGGCCGACAGGTTGACGAACGGCAGGACCACGATGGACTTCGACGCGGCTGGGGACGTGTCCGGCGGAGCCGCGGGCCGCCCGCGCTGCGCCAGCCAGGCGCCGGCGACGATCGCGATCGCCGCGAGCGCCAGCCCGATCCGGACTCCGCGGGCGCGGGCACCGACGGCTCCGGCGGTTGCGGCCGGCGGCTCGTCGGCGGGCGGCAGGGTACCGGGCAGTGAGGGTTCAGGGGATGCCACCGGACCGATGAATCGGTATCCGCGCCGCGGCACCGTCTCGACATAGCGCGGCGTGTCCGCGTCGTCTCCGAGCGTCGCCCGCAGCCGACGCACGGCGGTATTCAGCGCCGTGTCGAAGTCCACGACCTGGTTCGGCCAGAGTCGGGCGATCAGCTCTTCGCGCGTCACCAGCTCGCCCGGCCGCTCGAGCAGGGCCTCGAGCACCTTGAGCGGATGGTCCTGCAGGCGGATGCGCCGGCCGTCGCGCAGCAGCTCGCCGGAGGCTCGAAGCAGGGTCCAGTCGCCGAAGCGTGTCTCGCGAGGATTTTCCATCCCGTATCGGGCACAGCTTAATGAACCTCGGCGGGCGCGTCATGAACATGTCAGACATTGGTCATATTCCGTCGATGGACGCCCGCGGGCCGCGATTGCAATCTCGCCCGCCACGAGCCGTATCGGCTGAAGAAAAGGGGGATCCATGAAGACGAAGATGCTGTTGCCGAAGCTGCTGGCGATCGGGCTTGCCCTGGCGCCTGTCCTCGCCCAGCCTGCGGAGACTTCCGTGTTCGCGAGCGGCCTGACCGGGCCCATGAAAGTCGCGCTCACCAAGCAGGGGAACCTGCTGGTCACCGAACGCGGCACCGCCAACAACGACGGCCGGGTCACGCGCATCGTCAGGAACGGCAAGATGCTCGCGATCGTCTCCGGCCTGCCGTCCGGCATCGAGACGACCGGAGCGCCCTCCGGGCCGCAGGGGACCGTCGTCGATGGCTGCTGCGTCATGCACCTCACGATCGGCGAGGGCGACATGCTTCGTTTCAGCGATGCGGGCCCGCCCGTCCAGGTCCCGAACCTCACCGGTTCGGTGTCGCCGATCTTCAGCTCGGTACTGCGGCTCTTGTTCAGCAAGCCGCTCGACCAGCTGACCGCGGGCTTCGAGATGACGCCCGAGGATCACGGGACGCTTGCGGACGGAAACACGGTCCTGCTCACCAACGCGGCGGGTGACAAGCTCTGGATCCGCCTGGTCGTGGACTTCAAGGACGCCCGCCCGGATCCGCGGACGAACGTCCGGGGCTCGAACCCGTTCCACCTCATTTCGGCTGCGGGCGGACAGTCGGTGCTGGTTGCCGATTCCGGGCAGAACGCGCTGCTCGAGGTGGGCACGGGCTGGCCGAGGGTCGTCGTGCGCTTCCCGCCCGTGACGCAGGCGCCAGGGATCTTCCCGCCGGTGTCCGACGCCGTGCCCACCGCCGTGCGCCACCTGCGGGACGACAAGTACCTCGTGTCCCTGCTGACGGGCGTGCCGTTCGCCCCGGGCGCTGCCAGCATCCAGCAGGTCAATGCGAAGACCGGCAAGTGGTCGACCTTCATCGGAGGGCTGACGAGCGCCTCGGACGTCCTTGTAGTCGGCAGCGCGTATTACGTGCTGGAGATCTCCGCGAACCTGCAGGCGGGCGCGCCGGGCCGGCTCCTCAAGTTCCGCAACCGCAACGCGAGCCCCGTCGAGGTCGCGACCGGGTTAATCGGGCCGAGCGGCATGGCCTACGACCCGAAGCGGAACGCGATCTTCATCGCCGAGAACTTCAGCGGACGCGTCATTCGCGTCGACCTGTAGGCCCTCGTGGCGGGCGCCGGCCGCTTGGCCGGCGCCCTGCCTTGCCCGGGGAAAGTGACCTGCTTCACGCTCGACCGGCGCCCCGGGAGCAGATCTGTGACTGCACCCGACTTTCCATAATCCCGACTTCGGTAGTCTTCCCGCCAGTTCCGAGTGGTCGGAATCCATGGAGAAGCAGATGCGCATTTCGGCAACGGTGGGCGCCCTCGCGCTCGTGGCGGGTGCAGGTATCGCGGGTCCCGCCGCGGCGGCGGAAGACGGCTGGTACGTCGTCGGTTTCGGCGGGCAAGCGTCGACGCAGAACGTCGAGCGCACCGAACTCGACCAGAACCTCCTCGACCTCTTCGGGTCCGTGGGGCTCGACATCGTGGACGCGACCTCGAACCTCGACGATTCCGACACCGGCTTCGGGCTGTCGGTCGGCTACCAGGCGAACGACAACTTCGCGGTCGAGCTCGGCTACGTCGACCTCGGCGAGATCTCCTACACGGCGACCGGGACGGTGACGGACGGCTTCGCCGACTATGCCACCGATTTCTCCCTCTCGCAGTCGGCCGCGGGGCCGGTCCTGTCCCTGCTCGGCATCTGGCCGGTCAGCGAGCGGTTTTCCGTCTTTGGCCGCGTGGGCATCGCGCTCATGAGCGTGGATGCGGACGCCGCCATCTCCATCGACGACATCAGCGATGCGGCGAGCACGTCTTCGGACCGCTCGAACGCCACCTACGGCGTCGGCGCCGAGTTCAGCTTCGGCAACCGGTTCGCGGTCCGCTTCGCCTACGACCGCTACGCGGGCGTCGGGTCGGACGACATCACCGGCGACACGGACGTCGACCTCGCCTCGATCGGCCTGCGGTACACGTTCCGCTAGTCGTTCGCGGTTTCCTTCGACCCCTGACGGCCCGCCCTGCGCGGGCCGTCTTTCTCTACGCGCCTGCCTTGCAGTCCCGGCTCTTGCCGCCGTTCTCGCGGAGGAACCCGACGTAGTACTCCGCGTACGCCAGCGACTGCTTGCGAGCTTTCTCGTCGCCGCCGTTGAAGGAAGCGATGCCATCCGCCCAGGTGACGGCGCACTGCCCGGCCTCGGCGGTGCCCTGGACGCAATCCATGAAGCCATTGAACGCGCCTCGCCAGGCCTCGAGGTCGGCGCGCGACATCGGCTCGCCGTGTCCCGGGATGGCGGTGGTGAAAGGCGTGGCCAGGACGTCGTCGAGCGCGCGCCGCCAGGCGGCGGGGCAGGCGGTCTCGAAGAAGGGCGCGGGGAAGGTGACGAGGTCGCCGATGACGGCGACGCCGCTCGCGCGGTCGTAGAGCCAGAGGTCCGCGTCGGTCACGGCGCCGCCCGTGAGGCGGAGCTCGAGGGGTCGCCCCGCGACCGCGCGCTCGCCGTCTGCGGCGACGACGACGTCCGGCCGCAGCACCTCGCTCTCGGCCATCGTATCGAGGAAGATCTGCACTTCCTCCTTCTGCACGTCCGTGAGCTTCGGGTCATCCAGCATGCCGCGCGAGGACTCGAGGTTTCGCGCGAGGAAGCCGCCGGGCGCGAGCACGCCGTCCACCGCGCCGGTCGCGAGGACCGGCGCCCCGGGATAAGCCGCCTTGATGCGGCCGTTGCCGCTCGTGTGGTCGAGGTGCCAGTGCGTGTTGACGATCGCGGCGACCGGCTTCCCCGCGGACTTCGCCCAGGCGAGGATCGCGTCGCTGTGCCAGCGGTGGCGGCCGGTGTCCACGACGACGAGCCCGTCGGGAGCGTCGAACACGACGGTATTGCCGTCGGGGCCGCGGCCGGGACGCATGCCGCCCGGCAGGAGCACGACGCCCGGCGCGATCGTGCGCGCCGCGGGCTCGGCCGGTGGCGGCGCGGCGGCCGCCTGGGAGAGGACGAGCGTCAGCCAGACTGCGGAATTCATGGTTCCTCCGTTGCCGCGATGGTAGCGGCGGGCCGCCTGCACGCGCCTCGTGGCGCGACGAGCCGTGGGAAATCCGGGCCGGTTGCCTGTAAGGTAGCGGCCGGGCGGCCAGGCGCCGGGGAGGCGGACGATGGGGATGACACGCAGGGAACTGTTGCAGGCGGGCGCTTTCGGCGCATCGGTCGCGGGCTTGGGCGCGTTTCGCGTGAGCGAGGCCGCGGCGCCGGGCGCGACGGGGCGTTACGACGCGGCCTGGCCCGACCTCGACCGCTTCGTCGAGCAGTACCTGCGCGACATGAACGCGCCGGGCCTGACGCTCGCGCTCGCCGATCGCGACGCCGTCCAGCGCGTCGTCACCTACGGCTTCGGCAACCTCGAGGCGCGCGAGCGCGTGCGCGAGAACGAGCTGTTCCAGATCGGCTCCATCACCAAGTCCTTCGTCGGGCTCGCGCTCCTGCAGCTCGCGGACGAGGGCAAGCTCGGCTTCGACCGGCCGGTGAAGGACTACCTGCCCTGGCTGCGCGTGAAGTCCGCGTACGCGCCGATCACGGTTCATCACCTCCTGACGCACACGACGGGGCTGCCCGGCGCCGGCGATATCTTCCAGGCCGATCCGGAGGCTTCGCACCTCGCGGCTTACGCGCCGGGCGAGCACTTCCACTACAACAACGCGATGTACGACCTGCTGGGGATCCTCGCCTGGGTCCTCGACGGCCGCGAGCTGCCCGAGCTCCTGCGCGAGCGGCTGCTCCAGCCGCTCGGCATGCTGAAGAGCGAGCCGGCGATCACCATGGACATGCGCGGGCGCCTGGCGAAGAGCTACGCGCCGTTCCAGCCGGACCGGCCGTTTCCGCGACGCGGCCGGCTTGCCGAAGCGCCGCCGGTGCTCACGACGTCGGGCGCCGGCTGCATCGCGGCGACGCCTGCCGACATGGGGGCCTACGTGCGGATGCTCGCGAACCACGGCGCGCTGCCGGCCGGGCGCCTCGTCTCGGAGGCGGGCTTCAGGCGGTTCGCGACGCCCCACATCCTCGCGGAGGACTTCGGCCCCGGGGCGCACTACGGATACGGCATCGCCGTCGACACGCTCGACGGCAACCGCCTCCTGCGCCATACGGGCGGCATGGTGTCCTTCATGTCGGCATTGATGGTCGACATCGACGACGGCGTCGGCGGGTTCGCGTCGATCAACGCGCAGCAGGGGTATCGACCGAACCCGGTCGTGAAGTACGCGATCCAGCTCATGCGGGCGCTGCGCAGGGGCGGGCCGACGCCGCCGATGCCGGAGACGGACGACCCCGTGCGCGTGAAGAATGCGGCGGACTACGCGGGCCGCTACGGGCTTGCGGGCTCCGCGTCGCGCGCGCTCGACGTCGAAGCCGACGGCGAGAAGCTCTTCGTCGTCCACGAGGGCGCGCGCGTGCCGCTCGAGCGGCTGGGCGATGCCGACCGGTTCGCCGCGCGGCACCCGGCCCTCGACCGCTTCCCCTTCGTGTTCCACCGCGCGGAGCCTGGCGAGGAGTCGGCGCCCGTCGCGGAGCTCTCGCACGGCGGCGACTGGTTTCGCAACGCGCGCTACGTCGGCCCCGACCGCTTCGACTACCCGGAAGCCTGGGACGCCTATGTCGGGCACTACCACAACGAGAACGCCTGGGTGGGCAGCGTCCGCGTCGTCATCCTGAAGGGGCGCCTGATGCTGGACGGCACGGTGCCGCTCGAGGCGGACGGCGAGCTGTTCCGCCTGCGCGACAACCCCTGGAACACGGAGTGGATCCGCTTCGGCGAGGTCGTGAACGGCCGGTGCATGCGCCTGCGGCTCTCCGGCAGCGACCTCTGGCGCGTCGCGGCGCCTTGAACGCATGCCGCAGAAGAAGGACAGGGAGAAGCGGGTGTTCACGGGCGTCTACTTCGACCGTGCCCAGCACGATGCGCTGCGCGCGCTGAGCGACCGCACGCGCGTGCCGCTGGCCGCCTACCTCCGCGAAGCGGTCGACATGCTGCTCGCGAAGTACGGCGTGAAGGCCGCGAAGCCCCGCAGGCGCTAGGGCGCCGGCGTGCCGAAGAGCTGGGCCCAGTAGACGTCGTTCGCGCCGGCGGCATAGCCGACGCCCATCTCCGTGTACGCCGGGTCCATGAGGTTCGCGCAGTGCTTCGGGCTCGCGAGCCAGTCGGCGACGACCTGCTCCGGCGTCGACTGACCGCTCGCGACGTTCTCGCCCACCAGGCG
>DASSUY010000277.1:0-19912 GCA_035706525.1 Steroidobacteraceae bacterium | reverse complement strand
GACGAGATCGGCTGCTTCCGCGAGGTCACGCTGCGCGGCGTGCTGTTCGACACCGACTCCGCCGAGCTGACCGCCGAGGCGAAGAGCCAGATCGACGGCGCGATCGCCCAGTACAAGACGCTGCCGCCCGACGTCGCCGCGCAGACTCGCGTGACGATTGAGGGACACACGGACAACACCGGGCCGGAGGCGTACAACCAGGCGCTCTCGGAGCGCCGCGCCGCCATGGTCCGCGACTACGCCGTGAGCCAGGGTGTCGCCGCCTCGACCATCACGACGGTGGGCAAGGGCGAGAGCGAGCCGACTGACGACAATTCCACGAAGGAAGGCCGCCAGAAGAACCGCCGGGTCGTGATCCGCGCCACGCGCTGACCGCGATCCCGTCGATCCAGGGCCGGCCCCCGAGGGGGCCGGCCCTTTTTTTTCGCCCCCGGCGGGCGCAAACCCGCGATTCCGGGGGCGTTTGTCATATTTTTGCGCCGCCCGTCACGCCCCCGAGGCGCGCGGTTTGTCACTGTTTTCGGGTATCGGCCGGACCCGGAGCCCGCCACCTTGCCCCCTGCCACCCCGATCGAGGCCCAAAGCGACGCCCTGCCGTATTCCGGCGGGACGAGCGCCTATGCCGACTGCCTCGAGGCGATCCGCATGCGGCTCGCCGCGCGCGAGGCGAAGCTGTACGGCATCGCGGTGCTGCTCGTGCACGTGCACGACTTCGAGCAGCTCGCGACGGTCGCGGGCACGGTCAACGCCTCGCGCATGGTGGACGAGCTGCGCAACCGCCTCTCGCTGGTCATGCGCCCCGGCGACTACTTCTCGCGCCTCGGCGAGCGCAAGTTCGCTTTCGTGCTCTCGAACCTGCGCAACGAAGGGCACGCGCTCCTCGCCGCGACCAAGATCCTGCGCACCGGCGCGGAGCCGGTCTCCGCCGGCGGCCGTCACGCGAACCTCCGGCTTTCCGTCGGCCTCGCGATGTACCCCGCGCACGCGCGCGGTGCCGAGGACCTGATGCAGTCGGCGGAGACGGCGCTGCTCGAGGCCTGGCGCACGGGGCAATCGACGGTCGTCTACGCGGACAAGATGCGGGCCGACCTCGCGGCCGGCTGGGACCTCGAGAGCCAGCTCGCGAGCGCGATGGAGCACGGCAACCTCCTGCTCGCCTACCAGCCGAAGCTCTCGCTGCCGAAGCTCGAGGTCGCGGGCGTCGAGGCGCTCATGCGCTGGAACCGGCCCGAGGCCGGCAACGTTCCCCCGGAGCTCTTCATCGACGTCGCGGAGATGACCGGCCAGATCGACCCGCTGACCCGCTTCGCGTTCCGCCAGGCGCTGCGCCAGGCGGTGGCCTGGCCGCAGTTCACGGGCCGGGTCGCCGTCAACGTGACGCCCTCGATCATCCGGAACCCCGCGCTCGTGCACGTGATCCAGGACGCGGCGCGCGCAGCGCCGGCCGGCCTCGACCGCCTGACCGTCGAGATCACCGAGAACGCGCTGATGCTCGACCGCGACCGCAGCGACCGCGTGCTCGGCGAGCTGCGCGACGCGGGCGTGCGCGTCTCGATCGACGACTTCGGCACCGGTTATTCCTCGCTCGACTACCTGAAGCGGATTCCCGCGGACGAGCTGAAGATCGACAAGTCCTTCGTGATGAACATGCTGAGGGACCCGGCCGACGCGCGCGTCGTCGAGCAGATCATCGCCCTCGGCCACGGCTTTGGCCTTGAGGTCTGCGCCGAGGGCGTCGAGAACGCCGAGGTCGCGGGGAAGCTCACGGCGATGGGCTGCGACTACGCACAGGGCTTCCACTACGCAAAGCCGCTGCAGCCGCGGGAGTTCCCCGCGTGGATGTCGAGGTTGAAAAGCTAAAAGGGGACGCTCACCTTTTCCGTCCGCTGCAGGCGGCTGATCTCGTCGGCGGGCGGAAAAGGTGAGCGTCCCCTTTTAGCTAGTTGTTGTCGTAGGGGTTGAACCCGCCGAACCGGTCCTTCTTGGTCGCGGCCTTCGGCTTCGGCTTTTCCTCTTCCGCCGCCTTCGGATTCACGGTTTTCCTGAGGATCTGCGTGCTGACGAGCGAGAG
Organism: Steroidobacteraceae bacterium; assembly: GCA_035706525.1. GTDB lineage: Bacteria > Pseudomonadota > Gammaproteobacteria > Steroidobacterales > Steroidobacteraceae > SCUD01. The sequence goes on along the minus strand of DASSUY010000277.1, from coordinate 17,841 downwards.
TTCGTCCGCCTTCTTGCGCACGGTCTCCGTGAGCGGCGCGCCGGTCGAGACATTGCCGCGCTTCGGGCCGTCGGCGGGCGAGGGCGGCGCGGCGGAAGCCTTCTTGAGGTCGGCGTCGCTCAGGATCCGGAAATGCCCGGTCGCGGTGTCGCGCGCGAGCAGCCCGTTCTTCCGGCCGGAGGCCAGCTTCCGGATCTCCGTGCGCGTCTTGCCGCCCTCGGTCTTCAGGATCTTCTCGAGCGCCGTCGTGGAGACGAGCTCGAGCTCGACGGGCTCGACCTTCCCCAGCCAGACGGAGCGCCCGCGCAGGTCCGGCGCCACCTTGCCCGGATCGCGGATCCGCTGCGTCTTCGTGTGGTCTTTCGTCATGCAGCTCCCTCCGTGCGTGCCGTCCCGGTGCGGCAGGGAAACTATATACTGCCCATCGGTGAACGTGTTCATCCTCAACGCGGGTCGCTCCGGCTCCAAGACCTTCGCCCGCGCCTGCAGCCACATCACGAACTACACGAGCGCGCACGAGTCGCGCAGCGGCCTGCTCGGTGATTCGCAGTTCGACTATCCCGACAACCACATCGAGTCCGACAATCGGCTCGCCTGGCTGCTCGGCCGCCTCGACCGCAGGTTCGGGGACGGCGCCTTCTACGTGTACCTGACGCGCGATGCCGCGCCCGTCGCCGCGAGCTGGGCGAAGCGCGCGCACACCGGGATCATGAACGCCTACCGCCACGCGATCCTCTGGCATTGCCCGAAGGACGCGACGCCGTTCGAGGTCGCACGGGACTACTGCGACACCGTGGACGCGAACATCCGCCTGTTCCTGCGCGACAAGTCGAACTGCATGGAATTCCGCCTCGAGGAGCGGCGCCGGCGTTTCCCGGATTTCTGGCGGCGAATCGGCGCCGAGGGCGACCTCGCCGCCGCCCTCGCCGAGTTCGACGTGAAGCACAACGCCGCCTGGGACCGGCGCGAGGATGTCGCGCCCGGCGCGCTCGCGCGTATCGGCAACAAGCTCTACCGGATCGTCCGGAAGCTGCCCGTGTTCCTCAGGAACGCCTGAGCGGCGATGGCTCCGACCGCACCGGGCGGCGGCGGGGCGGCGCGCATCATCGGCGCGTCCTCGCTCGGCACGCTCTTCGAGTGGTACGACTTCTACCTCTACGGCGCGCTCGCCGGCTCCTTCGCGGCCCACTTCTTCTCCGGCGTCAACGAGACGACCTCGTTCCTGCTCGCGCTCGCGACCTTCGCCGTCGGCTTCGTCGTGCGGCCGCTGGGCGCGCTGGTGTTCGGCCGCATCGGCGACCGCGCGGGGCGCAAGCTCGGCTTCCTCGCGACGCTCGCGATCATGGGCGTCTCGACCTTCCTCGTCGGCGTGCTGCCGGACTACGACGCGATCGGCATCGCCGCGCCGCTCCTCCTCGTCGCGCTGCGCGTGCTGCAGGGCCTCGCGATCGGCGGCGAGTATGGCGGCGCCATCGTCTACGTGGCCGAGCACGCCCCGGCGGGCCGGCGGGCGCTGCACACGAGCTTCATCCCGGCCATGGCGCTCGCGGGCCTCCTGCTCTCGCTCGGGGTGATATCGGCGACGCGCGCGTCGATGAGCGCGGCGGACTTCGACGCCTGGGGCTGGCGCCTGCCGTTCCTGCTGTCGATCGTCCTGCTCGCGATCTCGCTCTGGGTGCGGCTGCGACTCGAGGAGAGCCCCGTCTTCCGCCGGATGCGCGAGGAGCGCACGCTCTCGCGGGCGCCCATCTCCGAGGCGCTGGGGCGCTGGGAGAACCTCCGCCTCGTGCTGGCCGCGCTGTTCGGCGCGGTCGTGGGGCAGGCCGTGCTCTTCTACGTCGCGACCTTCTACGCCTACTACTTCCTCGAGCGCGTCGCGCGCGTCGACGGGCTGACGACGGCGCTCCTGACCGCCGTCGCCGTCGCGCTCGGCGCGCCGCTCGTCGTGCTGTCGGGACGCGCGGCGGACCGGTTCGGCCGCAAGCCCCTCCTGCTCGCCGCGACGGCCCTCGCCGCGCTCCTCTACTTCCCGCTCTTCGGCGCACTGCTCGCCGCCGCGAACCCGGCCCTGGCGCAGGCGCGGATAGAGTCGCCGGTCGTCGTGGAAGCGAGGGCGGAGGACTGCTCGCTGCAGTTCGATCCCGTCGGCCGGCGGGCATTCGACGCGCGCTCCTGCGACGTCGTGAAGTCGTACCTGGCGAAGGCGGGCGTCGGCTACGCGATGCGCGAGCCCGCGTCGCCCGGCCCCGCGCGCCTGCTCGTCGGCGACACGGCGGTCGAGCCCGCGGAGACCGCGGCGCTCTCCGCGGAAAGCCGCCGCGAGGCCGCGCGGGACTTCGCCGCGCGCGCGGGCGAGGCGCTCGCGTCCGCGGGCTACGTCGCCGCGGATCCGTCGCGCATCGACCGGCCGCGCGTGGTCGCGATCCTCCTCGCGCTGCTCGCGCTCGCCGCGCTCGCCTCCGGCGCCTACGCCGCGCTGCTCGCCGAGCTCTTCCCCGCGCGCATCCGCTACACCGCGCTGTCGTTCCCGCAGAACTTCGGGAACGGCTGGTTCGGCGGGCTCCTGCCCGCGATCGCGTTCGCGATCGTCGCCGCGACGGGCGACGTGTTCGCCGGGCTCTGGTACCCGGTCGCGGTCGCCGCGCTCGCCTTCGTCGTCTGCGCCTGCGCGCTGCCGGAGACGCGGGACCGGATGATCGCCTGAGGCCGGCTCAGCCTTCCTTCTCGAGCTCGATCAGGGCGAGCTTGACGTCGCGCAGCCCCGGGCGATCGGGCCCGCCCATGTTCTCCTCCTCGGCGACCTCGAGGAGCTGCGAGTCGAGCGCCCAGGACTGCAGGATCCGCCGCTTGTCCGCGTGGCCGAGGCTCGCGTCCCGCAGCACGTCCGCGGGGTGCCGGAAGTGCTTGCCCGGGTCCTTGATGATCGTTTCGATGTCCGCCATGCGCCCACGGTGCGGCCCGCCGGCCGATGCCGCCATGCGCGCGCGCTGCCTCTTGGAGTGGGGTGCGTCCTACGCCATGTAGGCTGCGTCACCGACGGTGGCCCGCTGTCGGTGGCGTCACGCTGCCCCCGAACGGAATCGAGGAGTCGCCATGTTGTATTACGCCGTCGTGTTCTTCGTGATCGCCCTGATCGCCGCGGTATTCGGCTTCACGGGCATCGCCGCCGGTGCGGCCGGGGTCGCCAAGGTCCTGTTCGTGCTGTTCCTGATCGGAGCGGTGATCACGTTCTTCATCAGCCTCGGGCGCCGGGCCTGAGGCCCGCGGACCCCGGCGGGTGGCGCCCCGGCAGGCGCCCCCCGCCGGGCGCCGTGCTAGGATGAAGTGTCAAGGAGAAGAGCCATGGAAGATCTGGAAGAAGCCGGAATGCGCGGACTTCGCGCGGCTCGCAATGGCGGCGAGCGAAGCTCCGAATGGCAGAACCTGGTCGCGGACGTCGAGGACCTCGTGAAGCGGGTCGCGGACGTCGACGACGAGGAGATCGCGCGCATCCGCTCGCGCGTACAGGACACCCTCCAGCGGGCGAAGTCGACCGCGACTTCGCGCATTGCGCACGCGCGCGACCGCGCCGAGGAAGTCACCGACGCGACGGACGAATACGTGCGCGAGAATCCCTGGGCCGCGATCGGGATCGCGGCGGCCATCGGCATCGTCATCGGGTTCGTGGCCGGCCGACGCTGATCCCGCCCGCCCGAAGGGGGATGTGTTGCTGCGGGAGTTGATTGCACCCTGGGCGCCGGCGGTGATGCGCCACCTCGAGGGCTGGGCGGAAGTCGCGGGCGAGGACGTACGCGACGCCGCCTCGCGCGTCGCGCGGCGGCTCGCGATGCTGCTGGTCGCGGCCGTGGCGGCCCTCGTCGCTTTCCTGATGCTCTGCGCCTGGGTCCTCGTGCTGGCCTGGGACACCCCGTGGCGAGCCTGGGTCGCCGGCGGCCTCGCGCTCGTCTTCGCCCTGCTTGCGGCGGGACTCGCGTGGCCGGTGCTGCGCGGCGGCGCGCGCCCGGAGGATGCATTCTTCTCGCGGATACGCGCCGAGTTCGGACGCGATCGCGAGTTGTTCCAGCGCTCCTTCAACGGCGAGGGGAGGGCCGCGGCGAATGGCGGAGACCATGCAGGCGGATGAGAGGCCCGAAGAGGCCCTGTCCCCGGGCGAGCGGAAGCTGGCCGCGAGCCGCGCGGCGCTCGCGGAACTGCTCGGCGGCGACAAGGGCGAGGCCGACAGCTTCCCGCGCAGCAACACGATGCGCTTCCTGATGGGCGGCAAGGGCAAGATGGTCGCGATCGGGACCTTCGCGGGCCTCCTGGCCGTGAAGCCGAAGCTCGCGTTCTCGCTCCTCAGGTTCCTGCCTCTCGGCCGCCTGCTGCCGCTCGCCCGCGCCCTGCAGAACCTGCGCTGACGCTGCCGCTTGGCCATCCCGCACCGGCGCTACCTCGTCGTCCTCTCGGTCGCGTTCGCGGCCTGGTGGGCGGTGCTCGCGATCAAGCCCTGGGACCGCGCGACCTGGCTGGTCGAGAACGCGCTCGCGATCGCCGCGGCGGCGCTCCTCGTCGGTTTCAACCGCAAGCTCCTGCTCTCGCGCGTGTCGTACACGCTGATCTTCGTGTTCATGTGCCTGCACCAGGTCGGCGCGCACTATTCCTATGCCGAGGTGCCCTACGACGCCTGGTTCAAGGCGCTGACCGGCGTCACCTTCAATGAAGTGGTCGGCTGGGAGCGAAACAACTTCGACCGCGTCGTGCACTTCTCCTATGGCCTGCTGCTCGCCTACCCGATCCGCGAGGTGTTCCTGCGGGTCGCGGACGTGCGGGGCTTCTGGGGCTATTTCCTGCCGCTCGACCTCACGATGTCCACCTCGATGCTGTTCGAGCTGATCGAGTGGTTCGCCGCGGAGGTCTTCGGCGGCGACCTCGGCCAGGCGTACCTGGGGACCCAGGGCGACATCTGGGACGCTCACAAGGACATGGCGCTCGCGAGCCTCGGCGCGCTGATCGCGATGACCGTGACCTACCTGATCAACCGCCGCTACCAGCGCGACTTCAACCGCGAGTGGGCCGAGAGCCTCCGGGTGAAGGGCAAGCGCCCGCTCGGCGAGGACGCGCTCGCGCGCTTCGTGCGCGAGAGCGAGAAGCGCGCGCGCTGAGGCCGCGCGCGCGGGAGCTGAGTCCTTCCGCGCCTACTTCGACCCGAAGGCCGCCGCGATCGGCGGGCCCGCGTTCGGGTTGAAGTCCTTCCAGTCGAGGCCGAGCGATTTCAGGATCGTGGCCGCGACGTCGCTCTGCGTGACGCCCTTGACGTCGTGCGCTTCGCCGGTCGCCGGCGTGTCGGGCCCGATCACCGCGACCCAGATGTCCTGGCTGCCCTGCAGGCCCACGTCGTGCTCCGCCCAGTCCGCGGGCGTGCGGCCGCGGCCGTGGTCCACGGTGATGATGAGCGTCGTCTTGCCGCGGTAGGCGTCGAGCGACTGCAGGGTCTGCCACAGCTCCGCGAGCTCGCCGTCCACGAGGTGCAGGTAGTCGAGCACGAGGTCGTAGCGGCGCGCGTGCGCCCAGTCGTCCGACTGCCCGAGGCCCAGCCACATGACGCGCGGCTGGAACTTCTTGAGGTAGGCCATCGCGATGCGGTAGCAGAGCACGTCGTTGCTGCTCTCCTCCCAGAGCTGCATGACCTGCTTGCGCAGGTCCACGAGGTAGTCGATCTCGGGCGTCGAGTACTCCGGCGGCAGCGGGTCGCGGGCGCCGGTCATCAGGAAGGCGCCGTCCTTCTGCGAGGCCGCGTACTTGAAGCCGTCCCAGGAGCCGATCTGCGCCACGTCGCCGAAGCCGAGGCCGAGCTTCTCGCGGATGTATTCGAGCACGGTGCGGTGCGGGTAGCGCACGAAGTCGTTGCTCTTGACGTCCGGCTGCGGCTCGCCGGTCAGGATCTCGGAGTAGCCCGGGTACGAGAACCACTGGTCGTTGCGGACCGTGACGGGGCTGCCGACGGCTGGGTTGCCGAGGATGACGCCGGCCGGTACCAGCGTCTTCCAGAAGAAGGGCATGAGCGCCTCGCGTCGTGCCTCGGGCGTCTCGCGCCAGTAGCGCGCCTTCACCACCTCAAGCTCGTAGATGCCGGACTCCGCTTCCGGCGCGTTGGCGACGACGGCATCCATGCCCCCGAAGATTTCCTGGATGCGGACGCCGTCGAGCGTCACGAGGATGACGCGCCGGTCGTCCGGCGCGTCCGCGGCGACGGCGGCGGACGCAAGGCAGGCGGCCGCGACGAGCGCGGCGCGGATGAACGCGATGGCTTTCAAGGTCGATCCCCCCTGGCCGCCCCCTGATGGGCGGACGGGGCTCAGTTTACCCCGGAGATCGTCATCCTGTATCGGAGGTCGGGCCGCGCGTCGCCGCGCCACTCGACGACGTGGATGTAGAAGGTCGCGGGCCCTGCGAGCCGCAGCTGCAGCAGGGAATCGAGGCTGTCCGGCGATTCGTCGTCGTTGACGCACTCTGAATTGAAGTTCGGCGCGCCGCAGGTCTGCAGCGGGACGCCGGCCGCGTCTACGATCTCCATGACGGTGTCGAGCTCGCCGCCGAGCGCGTCCAGGTCCACGGTGACGTCGGAGGCGGCGCCGGCCTGCACGCGGTAGAAGTCCTCGTCCGGCGAGAACACCGTGTTCGGGTGGCCGCTCGGGCTGATGGAGGCGACCATGACGCCGTTGCCCGCCGGCGTCGCCGTCGCGATCGAGTCGTTCCGGCCGGCCGGCGTCGCGCGCACGAGGATCGAGAAGTCCGCCGTCGCCGTCGTGCCGCAGTCGTCGGTGACCTGCAGCGTGAAGTTCGAGGTGCCGTCGGTCGTCGGCGTGCCCGACAGCGTGCCGGTCGCCGCGCCGAGGGTGAGGCCCGCGGGCAGCGTGCCCGAGGCGACGGAGAACACGAACGGCCCGACGCCCGACTCGAGGACCAGCTGGTGCTCGTACGCTGCGCCGAGCGTGCCGACCGGCGGGGCGGAGCTCGCGAGGAAGGCGACGTCGCGGGGCAGGATCGAAAGCGTGATGCCCGTCCGTCCCGCCGACTGCAGCGGCGTGTCGCTGTCCTCGAGCGCGACGTCGAGCGTGTGGTTCACGACGTCGCAGCTGTCGTCGGCGGTGCCGGTCACCTGGCCGTCGTCCGCCACCGCGAACGGCAGGCTCCCGCCGGTCTGCTCCCAGCGATAGGCGGGCAGGCCCCCGCGCGCCTGCAAGCCGGCCGCATACGCCGCGCCGCTGAAGCCGTCGGGAAGCGCCGTCGTCCGGATCTCGAGCCGGACCGGCAGGCGCAGCGGCATCGCCACTTCCTGCGGCGGGCTTGCGCTGTCGGTCACCGTCAGGTCGCCGACCGCGGTGACGGCGGAGGCGGCGGGCGTCCCGGTGATCAGGCCGTTCGCATCCACCGCGAGGCCGGAGGGCAAGGGCGCGGTGACCTGGTAGGGGGGCGTTCCGCCGGCGATGCCGATCGCGTGGCTGAACGCGTCGCCGATCACGGCCGTCGGCGGCGAGCCGGCGTCGACTTCGAGCGGCGCCGCGATCCGGATCGAGAATTCCTGCGCGTCCGTCGCGGGCGGCGAGGCCGAGTCGGTCACGGTGATCGTGAACTCCGCGGTCCCGGGCGGGCCGCCCGCCGTCCCCGTGATGCGGCCGTTGGCCGCCAGGCTCAGCCCGGCGGGCAGGCTCCCGGTCAGCTCATAGGTCTTCTGGCCGCTGCCGCCGGTCGCGACCACGCTGTCGTCGTAGGCGCTGCCGACGACGCCGTCGTCCAGGGCAGCTGCGGCGAGGTTGAGCGGCGCGGGCGGATTGCTGCCGCCGCCTCCGCCCCCGCCGCCGCAGGCGGCGATCGCAGCGCAGGCGAGCGCGAGGGCAAGGCGCGCGATGCGGGAAGGAAGGACGCTCACGGGTCGGTCTCGAAGTCGTCGTAGCGCGGCGCCGTGTCGATGAGCACCACGTCGTGGCCGTTCGACGACTGTCCCGCGTTCACGGTGAACGGCCCGATCGGCGCCGGCGCATCGCCCGGCAGCGGCACGACGAGGCCGGGCCCGACGCGCGAGCCGTCCACGAACTCGGGGTCGATCGACTCGACCTCGACCGTATAGCTGCCCGCCGCCACCGGAATCTCGTAGAGGCCGATATGGGCCGGGTTGTCGGAGCCTGCGCTGCTCGGCGCGGCGTTCGTGATCGGGTTCCCGTGGAACAGCCGGAAACGGTAGCCGGACACGGAGGAGCCGGCGAAGCGGCGGTCCTCGTTGTCGCCGTCGTCGACGCGGCGCGCGACCACGTTGACGAACTGGGCGTGCGATTGGCCATCCGAGAAGTACACGACGCCGCGGATCACGCCGTGCGTCGCGTTGAAGCCGCCCGTGCCCGACTGCGGGTAGAGGAACGAGATCCAGGCGACGTCGTCGGGTGCGAGCGTCCGCTGCTGGCTGCTCATCAGGAACGGGAACATCGTCGGGAGGCCCGCGAGGTCGTCGGCCCCGCAGCCGCTCAGGCAGTTGACGTTGACCTGGGAATGATCGAGGCCGGAGAAGTGGCCGAATTCGTGGATGAACGCCGCGTCGAACTCCGCCGGCGTCAGCTCGGGGTTGTTCGCGTTCTCGATGCCGTCCAGGAAGATGCCGTTCATCACGGCGCGCCCGCTGACGATCTTGCCCGCGCCGTTCCCGGCGCAGGGCCCCGCGAACCCGATCACGGACGGATCCTGGCCGAGGTCCTCGAACATGGAGCCGTCCACGTCGAAGACGATCGGGCTCTGGTTGCCGTCGAAGCAATCGCCCTCGACGGCGTCGAATTCCTCGGCCGTGTTGACGTCGCCGTCGCTGAAGCCGGTCACCGCCTGGATCTGGCCGGCCCGCGCGTAGCGGATGTTGGACGTCGGCACGTCCTGCCAGACGTCGAACAGCGTGCGCACGCGCGCCTGTGCCGTCGCATTGTTGATGCCGGTGCTGAGGTTCCCACCGTCGGTGCGGTAGGCGATGGCGTTCGACGAGACGTCCCAGACGAAGGCATTGCCCGAGGAAGTCACGAAGGTCGGGCCGCCGGCGAGGGCGGCCGCCGGAACGGCGCAGAGGGCCGCCAGCTTCAAGAGGCGGGTGGCGCGACCGCTGTGCTGAATGAAGCGCATGGGTCAGCCCGTCGTTCGCGCGATTTCCCGGATGAGCTGCACGAGATCGTCAGTCGCGATCGGCCCGCGCTGGTGTTTCTGCGCGAGGCCGCCCGCCGCCGGGGTGAGCGTCGCGCCGCGGCGTGCGAGGCTTTCCGGGACGCCGCGCATGAGCTCGGCATTGCCGCGGCCGTTGACGGCGAACTGCCGGCCCGCGGCGTCGCGCTTCAGCCGGAACCGGCCCTGGTCCATGCCGACCGGGCTCGTGAGGCCGAAGCGGCTCGGCGCGTTCATGAGGAGGAGGTAGGACTGCCCCTTGAAGTAGCCGGCCCGGTCCTCGCGGTCGCGGATGTCCCAGATGTACTGGCGGAACGTGTAGGTCTTCGCCGGCGCGCCCTTGATCGTCTCGTCGACGCGGAGCGTCACGACGATCGTGTCGAGGTGCGGCAGCTGCGGGTGTTTCTCGACGCGGGCACTCGTCACGGTCCCGCGCACGATGTCCGCGGAGCCCTCGACCAGCTGGCTGAGGTTCCGGGGCAGCGTGAGCGCGCCCCGTTGCGCGAGGGCGGGCGTGGCGGCGAGGGCGGAGGCGACGAGGGCCAGCAGCCCGTGGAGCGCCGCGCGGCGGGGGAGGCTCGGCATCATCGTCGGGCGAGGGCTCCTGGTGTTCCGGGGCGTCGCGGGGGCGGAATCAGCATGCATCCCCCCTGCCGGCGTGGCAAGCGAAGGGCTCAGCGCGTGCTCAATTCCGTGAACAGCGGCAAATGATCGGAGCCGATCGGGCCCAGGACGCGGAAATTGCCGAACCGGACCTGCGGCGATCCCAGGATCTGGTCGATCGGCACGCCGACGGGCCAGGGCGCGGGCCAGGTCGGTCCTGCGCCGTGGCCCTGGCGGGCGTTGTGAAGCCCGCCGACCTCCGCCAGCGGCTCGTACCCCGTATTCCACATCGCGAGGTTGAAGTCGCCCGCGACCACGAGCGGCTCCCGCACGCGCGCCGCGTACCGGGCGAGCGCGCGTATCTCCGCGTTCCGGCGCGCGATGCGCTCGGCGCTTTCCGGCGAGGGCGGGTGCGCGAGCACGAGCTCGAAGGCGCCGCCCGGCGCCGCGATGCGCGCCGCGACCGTGGGCGTCGCCGGCCCGCCGCGCAGGTCGAGGACGCGAGCCTCCTCGATTGGGAAGCGGCTGTAGATTGCGAGGCCCACGTAAGCCTCGTCGGGCAGCTCGAAGCGGTACGGATACCGCGCCCGCAGCGTGCGCAGCCGATGCAGCCACGCGGAATTCACTTCGACGAGGGCGACGACGTCGGGCGACGCCTCGGCGACGCGCTCGAGCAGGAGGCGCTTGCGCGGGTTCCCGTAATAGACGTTCGCGACGAACAGGCGGACGGTCGGCGTCCCCGCCGCCGGCTCGTCGCCGCCGAAATACCAGGGCAGGACCGGCGCGAGCGCAACCGCCGCCGCCAACCCGGCCCCGGCGGCCCAGTCGGGCGAGCGCCGCCACGCGAGGAGCGCGGCGAGCGCGAGGAAGGCGAGGCCGAAGTGGACCGCGAAGTTCGAGAGGTTGTCGAGCAGCGCGACAGGCCCGTGGAACCGGGCCCCGAGGAAGGCGAGGCCGAGGGCCGCGGCCGCGAACCGGAGCGGCCGCGCACCGGGGCGGGCAGGGGCAGGGCGCGTGATGCGGGGCCTCAGGCCATGAAGACCAGGTAGACGAGGCCGCCGATGAGCGAGAGCTTCACCGTGTAGTACGCGAAGCGGTTCAGGTCCTTCATGCGCTTCGCGAAGTCGCGGCCGCGATAGACGACGCCGAAGATCCTGTTGAGGACGCCGACCTTCTCGCCCGGCTCGTTCGAGGTCGCGGCGGCGGCGACGAAGGTGCGCGCCACGAAGCGGTTGGCCGCGCGCGCGGCCCGCGTGCGCAGCGGCCGTTCGACGTCGCAGAAGAGGATGATGCGGTTGACGTCCGAGTCGTTCGCGGCGTGGTGGATGTAGGTCTCGTCGAAGAGTACCGCCTCGCCGTCCCGCCAGGAGTACATCTGGCCGTCCACGTAGATGCGGCAGGCATCCGAGTTCGGCGTCACGAGCCCCAGGTGATAGCGCAGCGAGCCCGCGAAGGGGTCGCGGTGCCGGCCGAGCCGCGCCCCGGGCGGCAGCAGGGCGAACATCGCCGCCTTCACGGTGGGGATGTTCCCGAGGAGCGCGACGGTCTTCGGGCAGAGCGCGTTCGCCGAAGCGTGCTGCTCGCCGTACCACTTGAGGTAGAAGCGCTTCCAGCCCGACTTGAAGAAGGAGTTGAAGGCGAGGTCGTCGAACTTCTCCGAGCGGCGGATCCGGTCCTGGTCATAGAGCGCGAGCGCCTCCTCGCGGATGGTCTGCCAGTTGTCCCCGAGCGGCTTGAGGTCCGGGAATTGCCGGACGTCCAGGAACGGCGTGTTCGGCACGGCCGAGAACAGGTAGGCGAGGCAGTTGTACGGCGCCATGAACGTCGAGTGGTCGGTGAGCTGGCGCAGGAACTTGAGCCGCTCGCGTCCCCGGAAGTGGATCGCGAGCGCGCTCGCGACGATCGCGTCGAGCACGAGCATGCGCGGCGTGACGAGGAAGGCGACGGCGTTCCCGATCGTGGTGGCGAGGGTCATGGCATCGAAAGCCTGCGCCATCCCGGCAGGGACGGCAATGCGCGGCAGCGTGGGTTCCCCGGGGCTTTTCCCTTGGATATCAAGGGTAACCGAAAGTTCGCGCCCGGGAGCAGGGTCGGGGCGCCCGGCCGCGGCCGGGCGCCCCGATGTCGTCGGTCAGTCCTCGAGCTCGACTTCCTCGGCGAGGATCGTCGTGTCGGAAGTCTCGGCGCCCGAGACCTTCACGAGCGAGCCGGCCGCCGCTCGGCTGAAGAACTCCGCCTGCGAGATGGGCTGGTCGTTCTCGTCCTCGAACTCGGTCGCGCCGTCCGTCTGGATGGTGACGCCGAGGATCGTGATCGTCGGCGCAGCCACCGCCGTCACGAAGCCGCGCAGTTCCGACTCGTCGTCCGCGTCGTCGCGTTCGAGGAGGGCGGCCCGCACAGTGCCGCTGTTCGCCGGCGCTTCGGCGCCGCGCAGCTCCACATAGTCACCCACCGCGAGGTCGGCGATGGTCAGCGGGCTGACGCGCGCGTCGGTCTTGTCCTCGAACCGCGTCAGCGCGTCAGTCTCGATGGTGATGCCGAGCACCGTGATCGAGTCGGAGGCCGCGTCGACGGCGTCGATGAAGCCCGCGATCTCGATGTCGCCGCCGAGCTTGATGTCCACCTCGTCCGCGACCAGCCGGCCCTCGGCGTCGAACACGCCCTCGACCTCGACCTTGACGTTGAGCGCAAGGTCCGCCGCCGTGCCGTCCTCGAACACGGTCGAGGCATTCGTCGTCACCGGCACGCCCGCGACGTCGAAGTCCGTCGCCGACACGAAGCGGGTGATGAAGCCCTCGAACTCGCCGAAGTCGTCCTCATCGCCGGTGACGAGCGTCGAGCCCTCGAATTCGACCTCAGTCGCGACGAGCGCCCCGTTCCCGTCGAGCGCCGTGCCCTTGGCCTCGACCGGCTGCCCGTCGGCGATGCCGCCGGCCGGGAAGTCGTCGAGCTGGGCCGCGGAGTAGTCGACGACCAGGTCGTTCAGGTTGAAGCGCTGGTTCGCCGTGTCGAGCGAGGAGACGACGCCGTGGACCTCGAGCTCGCCGCCGCCGGCGTTGCGCTCGATGCGCGTCGCGTCGATGCTGCCGTCCGCGCGGACGAGCCCGCTCACTTCCACGAAGTCGCCGGGCGCGAGGCCCTCGAGCGAGCGCGGGCTGATGTCGTCGTCGAAGGAGGTGGACGCGCCGACCAGGACCGTCTGCCCCAGCACGACGAAGCTGCCGGCGGCGAGGTCGATGCTTGCGATCGGGCCCTCGACGTTGTCGTCGAAGTCCACGCTGCTCGCAGTGCCGGTCGTCTCCCCGTCCTCGAGCTCGGCGACGATGCGCACGACCTGGCCGACGCGCAGGTCGTCCTGGGTCGCCGGCTCGCCGTCGATCGTGATCACGGCGTCGTCGGTCTCGTAGTGGATGCCGTTGACCACGACGCTGCCGAAGCTCGCGATGGGGCCGACGGCCATGCCGGTGCGGACGATGCCGTCCGAGGGCGGCGGGTTGATGATCGGGCCGCCGTTGCCGCCGCCGCCGCCGCCGCAGGCGGCGAGGGCGAGGAGTGCGAGCAGGGCGGGGAGGGATTTCAGGGTGTTCATGTCATTGGCCTTCAGGTAGCTGTCCTTCGATCGAATACACGCCGACGCCGAGCCTCAGCGGCTCGGCGTCGGAATCGTCCTGTGCGGCGCGGTGGCCGTGGAGCCAGGCGTCGACCTCTTCCAGGAAGCGCTGGCCGCGCTCGTTCAGGAAGTCTCGGAAGGCCGGCGCGTCGCCGGCGGGTATCCGCTCCTCGGTCGCATAGCCCTCGAAGCGGCGCGCGCCTTCCCGGCCCGCGACGTTCGCGACGAGCGTGCGCGCGTGGTCGTAGAGGTTGTTGCCGAAGAGCCGCACGTTCTCCTCCGACATCGCGGCCGGCATGTGGTAGCGGCGGCTCGCCACGAGGCGGCCGGAGGCGTCGGCGGCGACGGAGCCGGCGGAGCGCAGCTCCTTCAACAGTGTCTGGAACGGCGTGTCGCCGCCGTAGCGGCGGAAGAGGGTCTCGAAGCTCGGCGCCGGGCCGCGCTCGGGCAGTGGGCGGGGTGCGCCGTCCGCATCCGCGTATTCCGGGTCCTGGTGCCAGCCGGACAGCACGCGGGTCGCGTCGCTGGTGCGGTGGGCGCCGGGCACCGTGGCTTCCGCCGCGAGCTCGCGGAGCTTCGCGACCTCCTTGCGGCTGACGCCCGTCAGGATCGAGACGCGGGAGACGTTCGTCGGCCGGCCCCGGATGCCGAATTCCTCGGTCGCCACCTCGACGAAGACACGCTTGGACAACTCGCTGAATTCCTTCCAGGTCATGCCGCACTTGAGGAGCAGGAGCGCGATCGGCCGCAGTAAGATCCGGCAGCTGCGCTGGACGACCGATTTCTGGTCTGCTTCCACAGTTGGGGAGATTATACCCAACTGTGGTAGATAGCAAGGGAGGCTTGTTGCCTGCCGGAAGACGTCTCCTGGCCCTCGCCTGGGTCGCCCTCTGCGTCCTGTCCGCCGGCTGCGGGCAGGACCGCACCGCCCCGGGCCAGGCTGCAGCCGATGTCCTGCGACGGGGCAACGGCGGCGACCCCGGAAGCCTCGACCCCGCGCTCGCCGAGGACCTGCACGCCTACAACGTGCTCGGCGACCTCTACGAAGGGCTCGTGGTCGCGACCGCGGACGGCGGCCTCGCGCCCGGCGTCGCCTCGGATTGGACGTCGTCCGCGGACGGCCTCGACTGGCGCTTCCGGCTCCGGCCCGACGCCGCGTGGTCGAACGGCGAGCGCGTGACGGCCGCGCATTTCGTCGCGGCACTCCGCCACGCCGTCGATCCCGCGACGGGCTCGCCGAACGCCTTCCTGCTGGAGCCGATCGCGAATGCCTCCGCAATCCTCCGCGGTCAGCGGGCACCCGCGGCGCTCGGCGTGCGCGCGGAGGGCGACGACCTGCTCGCGATCGAGCTCGAGCGTCCCGCGCGCTGGCTGCCGACGGTCCTCTCGATGTCGATCGCGCTGCCGCGATTGCCGGGCGTTCACGACGATCCTGCCAGCTTCACGACGCCCTCGCGCTTCGTCGGCAACGGGCCGTACCGCCTCGAGGGCTGGCGGCCGGGCGGGGAGCTGCGCCTCCTGCGCAATCCGCGCTTCCGCGCCGCGGCCGAGGTCGCCATCCCGGAAGTCCGCTGGCTGTCGCTCGCGGATCCCGCCGCGGAGTTCAACCTCTACCGCGCCGGCGAGCTCGACGTGACGGCGACCGTCCCGCCCACGCAGTTCGCATCGCTCGCGCGGGAGCGGCCTTGCGAGCTGCAGTCCGCGCCGGGGCTCGGCCTCTACTACATCGCCTTCGACGTCACCGAGCCGCCGCTCGACGACCCGAAGCTGCGCGAGGCGCTCTCGCTCGCGATCGACCGCGATCGCCTCGTCGCGATGCTGGACCGCGGCGAGGTGCCCGCCTACGGGATCGTGCCGCCGGCGATCGCCCCCGCCGGCGGCGCAGCCCATGATTGGCGCGCACTGCCCAGCGCGGAGCGCATCCGGCTCGCGCGCGCGGCGCTCGCCGAATCGCGCCACGCGAAGGAGCCGCCGGAGATCCAGCTGACCTACGACGCGGGCGACGTGCACGAGCAGGTCGCGCTCGCCGTGCGGGCGATGTGGCAGGAGGCGCTCGGCGTCGAGGCGACGCTGCGCCAGCTCGAGTGGAAGGCCTTCCTCGACCAGCGCGGTGACCGGAGCGCCTGGCAGGCGATGCGCTTCGTCTGGGTCGGCGACTACGACGACGCCTCGACTTTCACCGGCCTCTTCGCGTCGGGCGGCGAGAACAACCTGCCGGGCTACGCGAACCCGCGATACGACGCGCTGGTGGAAGAGGCGGCGGGCACGGCGGACGGGGCGCGGCGCGACGGCCTGTTGCGGGACGCCGAACGCATGCTGCTCGGCGACCACCCGGTCGCGCCGCTCTACTTCATGACGAGCAAGCACCTCGTGGCGCCGCGCGTCGCGGGCTTCGTCCCGAACGCGCTCGACCGGCATCCGAGCCGCTGGCTGCGGCTCGACGCGGTCAGTCCTCGATCAGGAAGCTCCGCAGCTGCTCGCTGCGGCTCGGGTGACGCAGCTTCCTGAGCGCCTTCGCCTCGATCTGGCGGATGCGCTCGCGCGTCACGTCGAACTGCTTGCCGACCTCCTCGAGCGTGTGGTCGGTCGAGAGGTCGATGCCGAAGCGCATGCGCAGCACCTTCGCCTCGCGCGGGGTCAGCTGCGACAGCACGCCGTGCACGGTCTCGCGCAGCGACTCGACGGTCGCGGAGTCGAGCGGGCTCTCGGCGGCCGCGTCCTCGATGAAGTCGCCCAGGTGCGAGTCCTCGTCGTCGCCGATCGGCGTCTCCATGGAGATCGGTTCCTTGGCGATCTTCAGGACCTTGCGCACCTTGTCCTCGGGCATCTCCATGCGCCCGGCCAGCTCGTCCGGCGTCGGCTCGCGGCCCATCTCCTGCAGCATCTGCCGCGAGATGCGGTTCAGCTTGTTGATCGTCTCGATCATGTGCACCGGGATGCGGATGGTGCGCGCCTGGTCGGCCATCGAGCGCGTGATGGCCTGGCGGATCCACCACGTGGCGTAGGTCGAGAACTTGTAGCCGCGGCGGTATTCGAACTTGTCGACCGCCTTCATGAGGCCGATGTTGCCCTCCTGGATCAGGTCCAGGAACTGCAGGCCGCGGTTCGTGTACTTCTTCGCGATCGAGATCACGAGGCGCAGGTTCGCCTCGACCATCTCCTTCTTCGCGCGGCGCGCCATCGCCTCGCCGGTCGCGATGTCGCGGTTGACCTGCTTCAGCTCCTGGATCGAGCGCGTGAGCCGCTTCTCGAGCGCCTTCAGCTCCTGCTGGCGCTTGACGACTTCCTCGCGCAGGCGCCCGAGCGCCGCGGAATGCTTGCGCTTGGCGCGGATGTGCTTGTCGATCCAGCGCAGGTTCGTCTCGTTCTTCGGGAACGTGCTGATGAAGTCCTTGCGCGGCATGCCGGCCTGGCGCACGCAGATCGTCATGATCTCGCGCTCGAGCCGGCGGACCTCGTCGACGTGGGTGCGCAGGTGCGCGACCAGGGCATCGAACATCTTCGGCGCGAGCTTCAGCTCCATGAACTGGTCGGCGAGGCGCTTGCGCGCGCGCACGACCTTCGGGTCGCGGGCGCCCTTGGCGGTCGAGAGGCCCTTGGAGACGGTCGCGTGCAGGCGCGCGATCGCGGCGAAGCGCTTCGCGGTCTCCTCCGGGTCCGGGCCGGTGTCGATCGCCTCCTCGTCCTCGTCGGAGGCGTCCTCGGAGTCCTCGTCCTCGTTCTCCGGTTCTTCCTTGCGGACCGCCGCCTTCGGGTTGTTCGGCTGCGCGATCTCGTCCGGCGCGTTCGGGTCCAGGAAGCCGACGATGAGGTCGGTGATGCGGCCCTGGCCGGCCTTGACCGGCTCCCAGGCGGCGAGCAGGTAGTCGTAGGTCGGCGGGTAGTAGGCGAGGGCCGTGCGCACCTGGTCGAGGCCTTCCTCGATGCGCTTGGCGATGCGGATCTCGCCCTCGCGGGTCAGGAGCTCCACCGTGCCCATCTCGCGCATGTACATGCGCACGGGGTCGGTCGTGCGCCCGAACTCGGAGTCGGCGATCGCAAGCGCGGCAGCCGCTTCCTCGACCGCCTCCTCGTCGGGGGCGGAGGCATCCGTCAGCAGCAGCGACTCGGCGTCCGGTGCCTTCTCGTACACCGTGATGCCCATGTCGTTGATGGTGTTGACGATGTCCTCGATCTGCTCGGGATCGACGATCTCGGACGGCAGGTGATCGTTCACCTGCGAATAGGTGAGGTAACCCTGCTCCTTGCCGCGCGCGATCAGCAGCTTGAGCTGCGACTGGCGCTCTTCGGGCAGCACCGAGCGGCGCGCCGGCAGGTTGATCAGCACGGCTCCCGCCTTCTTGCCCCTGGCGGGCTTGTGGTCGGCGGGCGCCGACGCGCTGGCGGCCGCGGCCGCGCGGGCCGCCGCGAGCTTCTGCGCGGGCTTCAATTCGACCACCTTGCCCTTCGCATCGGCG